>JAUUVE010000035.1 GCA_030589715.1 Desulfobacteraceae bacterium
ATAGAGGGAAGCGAACACGTGAGATTCATGAGTGACCTTGATACCGGTCTTATCTGCAAACTTCTTGAGGAATGGGATGATAAGGTCTGCGCCGCCACCGGCCTCGAGGGCCACGTGGATCGGTTTTTTGTTTTTTATCTCCGGCACATCTGCCAGGCCAAATTTTTTGTCTGCCAACGCTGAATTGAGGCCAAAACCAATAACAAAGGTTATAACCACAGCAAAAATCAGACTTGATCTTAACACCTTAGTTCTCATGACGCCCTCCTTAACTAAATGTTATTCTTGAGCTACTTCTCATTGAAAGTAGCGGCTTCCAAACAACCCTTGGTCCCATCAAAGGAATTCTATAGCGCCAATTGCCCGGAGCTACCCGTTGCGCACGGCCATATTTCGTCACAGGTAATTTCCGAGCACCCAGCAGAGTACCTAGGCCGGGGGGGCTCTAATCGTGTGTATCGCAAGAAAACGTACACACGTCCCACGGACGTCGATGGAAATGTGAGGCCGTCCGCCCAAAAAGACCTGTTCGGGTTTCTGCCCCAAGCTGAACTCCCAGTACTGTTTAGAAGTTGATTTCTATTCCCGCTAGGGCCCCTCCATCTACCTGAACAGCACATCCTGTTATATAACTGGCACACTCGGAGGCCAGAAAGGCAACCACTTTGCCCACTTCCTCTGGCCTCGCGTAACGCTTAATTGAGCTTGCCTGTGCAGCTGCTGCATTCAGAATGTCTTGTCTGGTCTTGCCCAGTTCCGAGGCAATGTTATCAGCAAGCCTGTCCCATATCTCCGTATGAATCAACCCAGGGCATAGGGCATTTGCACAGATACCATCCTTGGAATATTCCATTGCGATGGAGCGAGTGTAATTGAGTACCGCAGCCTTTGCCGCGTTATAATCTGGCACCCCGCTGCCGGGAGCAATCCCGTACATTGAACTCATATTTATGATACGCCCCCATTTTTGTTCCAGCATCTTTGGGATAATCAACCGGCAGGTTCTTACACAGGCCATTAGATGGATGTTCAGAATCGACTGCCACTCCTCGTCTGTGGCGCTGATCGGCGTGCAAGGATGGGAGTGGCCGGCATTATTGAACAGGATGTCAATTTGCCCAAAGGTCTCAAATGCCTTTGAGACAACCTTCTCCACACCCGCTGCCTTTTCCAGATCGGCTGCCACAGCAAGGGTCTTGACACCGAGGGCCTGGATCTCCTTCTCAGCCTTGGCTAAATCGGCCTCATTCCTGCCCGTAATGACCAGATTGCAGCCTTCCCTGGCCATTTCCAATGCACTTGCTTTTCCAATCCCCCGATTTCCACCTGTAACGAGTGCCACCTTCCCTTTGATCCCCAAATCCATGGCATATTCTCCTTTATGCTAAAAGTTTAGATTATTTTTGGTCTGAGAGTTCTTCTCTCAAAATTCATGGCGCTTTAATGGCCTTTGGAGGCGTCTCTAAGAAACTGGAAACTCGAAACCGGGAAAAGACGCCCTTCCAGCCTTACGTCCTCAAGTTTCTAGTTTCAAATTTCAAATATTTTTGGCTAGCATTTATAATCGTTCAATCTCAGAAATACAAGGCCTTCCCTACACGCTTGTATATCATGATTGCAGAATTGACAAGGGAAGGGATAAGGACTTGCTTTCTCGGAGAAAGAACATAAGCAAATCTTCTCTTGTGAGTCAAGGGAAAAACCGCAACTTCTGAGCATTTTCCATTTGTATCAGGGGCAGATACATTCCTTGCTACCCTGACAGCCTCTCCAAACTTATCCAGAGAACCTGGCGCCATCTCTCACCATTACGACCAGGATTCTCCTTGGCGTGCCGGCCTTATAGACTTTTTTGAGCCTCTGGAATTCTAATCGCCGGGTTCCGGCGCATATCATGTATCTACATCTCACCACCTCAGGGATTGATCAATGCATCCAGGTTTTCAGCCACTTGTAACAGAGAATTGAAGACATGACGGACAAATCCAAATTCTTCCTCTCTGGTATGATTGCCGGGCACGGCCACGACCTCCATTCCTGCCGCAATGGCGGCCCGACAACCGGGTGCAGAGTCTTCGAGCGCAAGGCATTTCGATGGTGCCAAACCGAGCCGTTCCGCAGCCAGAAGATAGATGTCCGGTGAGGGTTTTCCCCTTTCCACCTCATCCCCGCCCACAATGGCATGACAGCCGTCTTGGAGCTGAATCCTCGACAACATGTCCGCTGCGTAATCACACGGGCTGGAGGTCGCCACGGCCCAGGGTATATTCCTCTTGACGATCTCTTTGTGAAGTGTTCTCAAACCCGGCATGACTGGGACGGTTTTGTTCAGTATCTGAAAGAATGCTTCGGTCTTCTCCCTCAATAGTTCCTCGGATGGAACGGAGAGTTTGTAGTACGATCGCATAATCTCTGCGCTCTCATCGGAGCGCCTGCCGACAATCCGAGGGTAAACATCATCCTCAAAAGAACATCCCATTCCCTCTACTACGATTCGCCAGGCCTCCCTACCGATCGTCTCCGTATCTACCATCAACCCGTCCATATCAAAGGCAATAGCCTCTATTCTCGGCATTGTTTATGCGTCCTCTTCATGACGTAATAGTCGCAACCGGCAAGCCGGCTTCAGCCGCCTGAAATGTTCGGCAGAAAGCATATCTCATCCCCGTCTTCAAGCAGTGTATGCAGCTTGGACGTATACTGGTCCCATCCCCTTCCGTTCAGGGTAGCGATCACCTGGGGACTCGGAAGTGACAGGGGATAGTGTTCGTTTATCCACATCATAACCGCTTTCAGATCGGCCCGTTTGGGTAGCCGAAGATCTTCTTCACACTTTCCGGTCAGATCCCTAGACTATCCACATAGGCACAGTTGTCCTGGATGGTTTTCACCAGCTCGCCTTTCCCTTCCAGGGCGTAGCGGTCGTAGCCGCCGCTCTGCAGCTCAGCCTGGATGGTCCACCCACCCACGTTATGGCAGGCCCCACGATTAGAAGTGCCGTCGCTGAGACCATTCTTAAGATTGAAAAGAATCGTGAATGCCTGACTCGAATTTATCTCCATCACTCCACTCTACCTCCCATAACTTCCTAGGACACGACACCGCCCCCAAAACGGAGATCAACTCCCGCCGGTAACCAGGCAAGCACTTTCCTTGAATCATGGATCTTTGATTTCACTCTGCCTACTCAAGATTTCTTAAACGCCGGCCTTCCCGTTTCAAGCTCAGATATCTATCATTACCTTCATTGTTTTATCTTTTTCGCCCTCTATTTGAGCATAAGCCTTTTCAAAATCCTCAAAAGTGTAATGATCTGTAATAAGATGCTTAAGGTTGACCTTGCCGTCACGGATTAGGTCGATGGATGTCCGGAAGTCATTGTGTTGATACATCAGGGTTCCTATCAACCTAAGCTCGCGATCCTGAACAAATCCAAGATCAACAGTTGGCCAGGCCCCAAACACTCCGGCAACAACAATATCGGTTCCCTTACGTGCTAACTCAATAGCTTGCTGCATGGTGGCCTCAACACCGACACACTCCACAATGAGATCAGCTTTGCTTTCTCCGAAGGACCCCAATAAGGATTCGAGAACCTTGACTTGGCTAGGATTCACGCAATGGTCAATCCCACATTCGTTGGCGATTTCCAGGCGGTAATCGCTCAGATCAGTAACCATCACACCGCTGGCTCCTAAACCCTTTGCTGCCTGAGCAACAAGGTTACCAATTGGGCCTGCTCCAAGAACCAACACATTTTTCCCCTTTACATCTCCCCCTCTCTCCAGGGCATGAACCGCAACTGAAAGAGGTTCCAACATGGCCCCATAGTCGAAACTCATCTCCTCGGGCAACTTGTGAATCCACTCTTCATCCACAGCGAAATATTCCGACGCAGCGCCCTCTGTCTGAAAACCCATCACCCTCAAGTTATCACAGATATGATATTTCCCATGAGCACATTGATAGCATTCACCGCACACGACCTGCGGCTGAATGGTCACCCTATCATTTACACGGAGTGAGTCCACCTTCTCACCGACGCGTTCTACTACACCTGAAACCTCGTGGCCTTGCACAACGGGATAGGACACGTAAGGATGGTTACCGCAATACACGTGTACGTCTGAGCCACAGATCCCCATTTTCATTATCCTTACAAGGACATCTCCCGCCTTCAACTCTGGTACGGGAACTTCTCTGAACTCAACCTTGCGCGGCGAAGTAATGACTGCCTGTTTCATAGAAATCCTCCTTTCATTTCCGTTTTATAGTAGGTATCTTCAAATCATCCTCTTACATAGCACGAAACTAATGGAGAGTTGTGTTTTGGATCCCGCTTAGCTTGATCAACCGCCTTTTAGGAGTCAATTTTGTTCTCTATAATTCAGCGATCGCATCAAAGACAGGAACCAAGGCCTTGTAAGCGTTCTCAAAGATCGGGTAGATCTTGTCATAGGCGCTCTGAGCGGCTGGGTCGGGAATAAATGTCTCGGTTGTTTGATTCATCTCCTCGATCATTGAGAAACCGGGATAGAGACCTACTGCTACACCTCCAACTAGAGCCGCCCCCACTTCTGTTCTAACATCTTCGGGATAATCAACCGGCAGGTCCTTACACAGGCCATGACATGTATGTTTAGCCTTGCCTCCCACTCCTCATCAGTCGCGCTTATGGGCGTGCAAGGGTGAGAGTATCCTGCGTTATTGAAAAGAATATCAATATGACCGAACGTCTCAAATGCCCTGGAAACAACTTTCTCAACGCCCTCTGCCTTTTCAAGACTGCAAAGGGAACTAGCCACAGGCCAGAATGGCTCTCTTCACCATGGTCTTGGCAATCTGAACCATGTAACCGTTATGGGGCAGAGGCTTGGCCTCGGAAACGGCAGCGCTGCCCGCGGCCTCGGCATCGGCCTCATTAAATGTCTTGCCGACAATGACTTCCTCTGCCCTGGACGCGCGGTAGGGCTTGACATAGCCAGCATTCAGACAAATCCTGGCAGCACTGACTTTGCCTTCAGAACTGGATATCAGGGCAGCACAATTGACTATGGGGAAGTCTATTGTTTTTCTGAGAGCAAACTTGACAAACCCGCTTTTCGCGTTCTCAGGCGGTCTGGGGACCAAAATTTTGGTTACTATTTCATCCTCATCCAGAACCGTTGTCTTGGTGACCTCCACCTGAAAGAAATCCCCGGCCTTAATCGTTCTTTTTGAAGTCCTTATCTCGGCATCTAATGCGATCAGGGCAGGAGCAGTATCGCTCGGATGAACCGCATAGCAACCTTCTTCCACACTCCCCCCGAATATTGAGTGATACCTGTTATCCCCTTCAATGGCGTAGCATCGCCCCCCACCTTTACGGAGGCAAGGGAATCTGTTGTTGGGGTGTCTATAATACCAGCAGCGGATATCCTGACAGATATTACCGCCAATGGTTCCCATCTCCCTCAGGTGAGGCGAGGCTGTTCTGTTAGCCGCCTGCGCCAGTGCAGCATATCCGCCCCTAACGGTTTGGTCAATGGCGATGTCCTCCAGTCTGGTGAGTGCGCCGATCTCCAGAATCCTGTTCTCTTCTTTGATAAAATCCAGACCTGGGATGGTCTTGAGATTGACTAGGGCCTCGGGGTATCTGGACAGTATCCTGTCTTTCATTTTGCCAAGCAGATCTGTCCCTCCCGCTATTAGACTGGCCCTATCCCCGTAACGCCTCAGGATGGAAACGGCCTCATCGATTGTCAATGCATTTACATGTGAAAACTTCTTCATCCTCCCCCTCCTATGCCTTGCCCAGGGCCTTGAGGACCTTATCCGGTGTGATAGGGAAATCGTCAATCCAGTGGCCTATTGCATTATACACGGCCGGCCCGAGCAGTGCCGGCATCATGGTGGCGGTGGCTTCGCCAACGCCGATGGCACCGTAAGGGCCGTGACCTAAGCCAGTCTCCAAAAAAATCGCGTCAACCGGTCCGTAGTCAACCATTGTTGCGTACTTGTAGTCCAGGAGATTGCGGTTGAGCAACACCCCGGTTTTCCCGTCCCATATCATCTCTTCTGTGAGGGACCTGCCCACACCCAGATAGGAGCCGCCGTACATTTGCCCCTCTACCGTCTCAGGGGATACGGCCTTCCCAACGTCATTGACGTTGACAACCCGTGATACCTCGACAGTTCCGGTCTCTGTATCTACCTCCACCTCTATGAAGTGAGACTGCCTGCCCAAACGAGGGCGCCCGGTTTCGAGGGCTTCGCCCCAGACACCGTGGGTATGCCATGCCCATGCTATGACAGGGGCTTCGGACCAGTATCCGGCAGAAGCAAACATGGGCATGGCTCTTGCCACCACTTCTTTGATGGTCTTTTCCCTCTTTGGGTCTGACTTTACATAGATTATGCGATCCTTAGTGTCCAGCTCTTCCGGTCTTACATCTTCAAATTTCTGGGCGGCCAGCTCCAGGAGCATCTTTTTGGCCTTTCGGGCGGCCTTCCTCAGTACAATGCCATTGGAGCAAAGGTTGCAGGAGCCATCCGGTGACATCAACGCAAAACCCTGATCCAGGTCAAACGGTTTGATGTTGATGTCTTGGTATCGCATCCCCAATTCATCCGCAACGATCTGACAATAGGCGGTCCAGGGGTTTACTCCAATGTCGGCCTGTTGTCCTATGATGCTGACTGTTCCATCGTTTTCAATCAGAATGGCGGCAGAACCCGTCCCCCGGACGTCATCCCACGCATGATCCCATGTAAAGGCCATCCCGTGCATCTTTCCGTTCGGGAGCTTTTTCGTCCCCGGCGGGTGCCATTTCTCGTCCCAGCCTATGGCCTTCTTGCCTGCCTTTATACATTCCCTCAGGCTGTCCCTGTCGGGGAATCCGTGCTCACTCTTGTATTTGGAGAGGTGTGTCGTATCACGACTGTCATAGCCGTCGTTCTTCAAGGCGACCTCTGTTGGATCCATCCCCAGCTCGGCGGCCACATGGTCAAATACCAATGTAAAACAGAAGGTGTTGGGGAGTTGTTCGCATCTATCCCACCAGGCGGCTGCCTTACTCACGTCAACGGTTATGGCTTCGCATTTGAGATTGGGAATTCTGGTGTTATCGATAAAGTGCTCAATACCGGGTGTGCACATATACACAGCAAACACGTTTTTTATTTGAACCGCCGTGATCGTACCGTCCTCCTTGGCCCCCACCTTAAAGTAGCTGACCATCATATCACCCGATTCCCCAAAAAAGGTTTCGTTTCTATTGTAAAGAAACTTCACGGGTCTCCCGGTCCTCTTGGAGAACAGGGCGGCCAAGATGTTCATCCCGTTTGAGGGGTTATTGGCAGGATTGCCTCTCTCCCCAAATGAACAGCCCATATAGGGCGAATGGACGGTGATTCTGTTCATGGGTAAATCCATCCATTCAGCAAACAACATCTTTGCATGGTAGGGCTGCTGTTCACGCAGCCACATCTCCAGGTTGTCCCCCCTCCATCGGACCAGGACACTGGCCATTTCAGCCCCTGCCCACAGGTGTGCATTTCGCCTGGCCGTGAACTCTATTATTCTGTCAGCCTCCTTGAAACCCTTCTCCACATCGCCCACTTCGAGAAGTTGCCTCGGATCCTCCAGGAGGTTGCTATCTGAATTGGGGCGGAGTATGGGTGCATCCGGCTTGAGTGCCTCTTCCTGGTCCAGGACAAATGGCAGTTCCTCCCAATCCATATCAACCAGTCTCAGTGCTTCATTGGCGATGTCCTCGCTATCCGCAGCCACAGCGACTCCCACCGGCTGTCCTTCATACCATGCTTCATCGCCAAGGACAGGGCGAACCGGCTTCAGGCCCCAACCCTCCAGTTCATCTTCGACCAATCCCGAGCGCTTCAGTTGACGACCAACCCATCCCGGAGCAAAATAGCTCCCGTTGAGCCCCCTGCCTTCTATTTCCGGGTCATCATATCTCATGATGGATCTGACGCCCGGGAGTGCCTCGGCCCTACCGGTGTCCATTCTGAGGATCTTTGCCCGGGCGTAGGGGGACATAAGCACCCGCCCATACAGCATACCGGGAAGCTGCATGTCCCTTGTGTAGATCGCCTTGCCGCTTGCCTTCTCATAGCCGTCCATGCGGCGTATGCCCCGCTTTCCTATCTCAGTAAAAGTGATCGTAGGGATATCCGCCTCGAGGGAATATTTCCCTTCCTCCTGCACTCTTTCGTAATCTCCTAAATTGTCAGATGCCATCTTGATCACCCTTCTCTAAGATTTTTGGCTGCCTCTAGCACCGCCTTGGGGTGCTGCGGATATGTGCCACACCGGCACAGGTTACCGCTGAGGGCCTCTCTGATCTCCTCCTCCGTGGGATTCGGATTCCTGTCCAGAAATGCCTTCGACGTGGTTATGAAGCCAGGCGTGCAGTAACCGCACTGCATGGTATGGTGCTTGACATAACTATCGAGCAGTGGGTGGTTGGATTTAGCTATTCCCTCTGCTGTTTCTATGGTCGTGCCGTCACACTCTATGGCAAGCGTCATGCAGGAAAGTATCGGCCTTCCGTCCAAGATAACCGTACATGACCCGCAGGCACCTCGGTCACAAAACATCTTGGGCGATGTCAACCCAAGCCTGTCGTGGATGAGGTAGTTCAGCGTCCACTGCGGCTCCACCTGGATCTCGTGAACCTCTCTGTTTACTGTGAGCCTTATCAATCCCTCTGGCGCAGGGACCGATTCGGTCTTGTGATCCGAAATGGCATGGGCCTTCAACTCCTCAAAAACACCAAACGTGGTGGAGCAGTAAGGACATAAGAACTTACTCATTGCCTCTTTCACCTTCCACTACCTCCTAACTCCGTCAAATAGGGCAAAGGGGTTGCCTTGTGTCCGCGCTTTACGGACGGAAAACAGATGACTAGCTGTTGATACCCCTGAGACTCCTCAAAAATACAGACTGGGAGATCCGGTTTTCATAATCATTCCTAAAGTGCTTCAGCGTGTCCAATACTGGAATGGGGGCAGCCTGTCCGAGACCGCACAGTGAGGAAAGCATCATGACGTTTGACAAGTCTTCCAAGGCCTGAATATCTTCCTCTGCTCCATCCCCGACAGCCAATCTTCCAAGGATTTCAACCATCACCTCGGTTCCCTCTCGGCAGGGAGCACATTTCCCGCATGATTCCTCGGCAAAAAACTCCATAGTGCGATAGACGAAATCTATCGTGTCTCTGCTTTCGTCAAGCACGGTAACTGCCCCAGAACCAAGAACCGTTTCATAAGATAGAGCTATATCTATCATGGAGTAAGGGATGACTTTTCCTGCGGCACCACCCACCTGGGCCATCTTGACATTCTTGGCACCTGCCAGATCTATGACCAATTCCTTGAGCTCACAACCAAGGACCATCTCATATATACCCGGCCTTTCCACGTCTCCGCTCACCGAGAAGACCTTGGTGCCCTTGCTCTGCTCTGTCCCAAGCTTACTATACCACTCAGCTCCGTTTAGAATGATCTGGGGAATATTCATCAGGGTTTCCACATTGTTTATTATGGTTGGCTTCCCCCAAAGGCCCCTGGTCGGTGGAAATGGAGGTCTAAACCGTGCCTCTCCCCTCTTCCCCTCAATGGAATCCATTAATGCCGACTCCTCGCCGCAGATGTATGAGCCGGCGCCTTCACGAATATGGATATCCAAGTGCTCAAGGAATCCCTTCTCTTTGGCCTGATCAATGGCACTATTCAGTACATCCAGCAGAAAGTGGTACTCGGCACGCAGATAGATGTAAGCGGTTTTCGCACCAATGGCATACGCCGCAATGCCCATACCCTCAACGAGGGTGAACGGATCATTCTCCATGATATATCTATCCTTGAACGTTCCCACTTCACCTTCATCTGCATTGCAAATAAGGAATTTCTCATCCCCTTGGGCCTTCCTCGCCAACTCCCATTTTGCTCCGCATGGAAATCCGGCCCCTCCCCGGCCCCTCAGACCGGACGTCTTCACCTCTCCGATCGTTTCCTCTGGTGTCATCTCATCCCGGGCCTTTGCAAGGGCCTTAAAGCCGTCCCTATCCAGGTAGGTATCTATGTCCCTGGGATCGATGACCTCGCAGTTTTTCAAAAGAATCCGTTTTTCTGCCACGGCTAGCCCTCCACTAGAAATTATACACAAGCCCTTAGGACCTCTGGTATCTTGTCCGGGGTCAGAGTACCATGGACATCATCGTTTACCAGCATTGCCGGCGCCTTGTCACAGGCGCCGATACAGTTGGTCAGTTCAAAGGAGAATCTGCCGTCAGGAGTTGTTTCCCCGGGCGTTATACCGAGCTCTTTTTGGATACTTTCAATGATCATCCGGGAGTTCTTCAGATAACAGGGAACGCTCTTGCAGATTCGAATCACGTTTTTGCCGAGCGGCCTGGTGGAGAGAAATGAGTAAAAGGTGGATACGCCATAGATTTCACTGATGGAAAGCCCCAGGGAGTGGGCCGTGTTGGCGATAAATCCTTCGGGGAGATATCCCAACTTGCCCTGGGCATCCTCTAATATTGCCAGGAGTTTCTCACGTTCTCTTTCATCCACGAGGGGTTTTTTTTCATTTTCACTCATTTCTCGCCACCCCCTTTTCTGCTCTGGCCAATGCACTCGTCGGGCAATATTCAATACAGACACCGCAATCTCGACAAACTTCCTTGTCCAGGGGTTTATCGTAATCAACCACAACCTTGGAATTGAACCCCCTGTAAGCGACGCTAAACACGTCCTTTTTGGCTATCTCACTGCAAGCACTTATGCATCTTCGACAAAGAATACACCTTGACATGTCCCGTCTGACATACGGGCTGACATCCTCCACTGGATAGTAACGCCGTTTCCTCACCCGAAATCTGGGAGGCCCGACTTCCAGGTCGGCTGCAAGGTTATGCAGCTTGCAGTCTTTTGCGCATTCGTCGGTGACACAAGGACCCGTGTGTCCTGCCATCAATAGTTCCACGGTGGCCTTGCGCGCAGCCACGACCTTGGCCGAACGGCTCTTGATGACCATCCCTCCCACGATTGGCGTGTGGCAAGAGGCAACCAGTCTCTCTGATGCCTCCACCTCAACGACACAAATTCGGCAATTACCTATGGGGGTTATCTCCGGGCTGTGACAAAGAGTGGGTATTTCAAGGCCAAGTTGCTGGGCTGCCTCGAGGATTGTCATCCCTTCAGGGAAATTCCCTTCGATACGGTCTATTATTGCTTTTACATTACCCATTTTTTCCCCGCCTGTTGCAGATTCTTCTACCCAAGATCCCACATGCCCCATGTTGGCAATTATAGGACTCTCATACCTGGGTTGAGCGGTTCAATGTTCACTGTTCCAGCCCGCCCTGGCCCAGACCTGACTTTGCACTGCCTAATTATAGAGACTCAAATTTAGGAATCCGGCATGGGTTTTAATATGTTTCAATCGTGTCGCGCTCTCCGAGGCGTAGGCCTTACGAGCCGGAGGCCAGGGCGGGCTTGAACCCCGTCGAAGATCC
>JAUUVE010000419.1 GCA_030589715.1 Desulfobacteraceae bacterium
GGCTCCTCTTTTCCATTGATCCGGTAACGGGGACAAAGATCACCCTGGCGCCCCCACGCAACATGACGCCATTTCTTGAACAATCAGACCGTGAGCTCTCCTTCCCCCCGCGTTTTGGAGAGCACAACAAGGAGGTTTATGGGGCGCGGCTCGGGTATTCGGATCAGGAGCTTGGCGCGTTAAAAGAGAAAGGAATTATATAGGAATGGCGAAGGCGGAATGATGAATAATTCCGCAATCCGCAATCCGAATTCCGAACTGGAGGGGTCATGGACATCATTGTTTTGGTAAAACAGGTTCCGGATACCACCGAGGTCAAACTGGATCCCAAGACAGGAAGCCTCATCAGGGAAGGCGTAGAAGGCATTATTAATCCGGATGATCGGCATGCCCTGGAGGCGGCAATCGATCTAAAGGAGGCCCTTGGAGGGAAAGTGATTGCCCTCTCAATGGGGCCGCCCCAGGCAATTGATGCCATATCGGAGGCCTTGGGGATGGGGGTGGAGGAAGGTCTCCTCCTTACAGATAAGGCCTTTGCTGGGGCAGACACCTGGGCTACATCCTTTACCCTGGGTAAGGCCATAGAAAAGATCGAGAGATACGATCTGATCCTCTGCGGACGACAGGCAATTGATGGGGACACCGCCCAGATCGGCCCACAGGTGGCAGACTATCTGAATATCCCCCAGGTAAGCTATGTCTGCGAGATCGAAGAGATTGAGGAAGAGGCGTTGGTGGTCAAAGGGCGGCTTGAGGATGGCTTTGAGCGGGTCCGTTGCGGCCTACCGGCATTGCTGACCGTGATCGGGGAGCTAAACAGACCCCGGTACCCTCTTGTCGGAAGGGTGCTTGATGCCTGCAAAGAGAAGGCACCGATCAAGGTCTGGAACGCGGCTGATATCGGTGTCCAGACCAGCGAAGTGGGGCTGGAAGGCTCCTTGACCCATGTCATCAAGACATTTGCCCCCAAGTTCAAGAGGGAGACGGAGATGCTGGAGGGGGACACCAGGGAGGTGGTGACTACTTTGGTCGGGAAGTTGAGGGAGAACAGGCTTATTTAGTGTCTGAACGGAAAGTCCGTTCAGACACGATTTTGGATTGCGGATTTTGGATTGCGGCCTGCCCTGGTGCGACGTGATTCGGCTATTATACTCCTGTTTCTGCCGTTTCTGCATGCCTACCTTTCTTTGACCGTTTCTGGAGTGACCGGGTCTGGGCCAGGGATTCAAAAAAACAAGCGGTACCAGTCCATTGAAGATTTCCGAATAAAACCCGAAAGTCATATTTCGGGGTTTTCGTTCAGGCACTATTTAGGAGAAGAAGGACATGACGGTATGGATCGAGATCGACCTGTGCAACGGTTGTAAACTCTGCATAAAGGCATGCCCGTACGGGGCCGTCGAACTTGAGGATGGTAAGGCCCATATCCTGGAGCGCTGCACCTCCTGCGGTGCATGCATAGAAGCATGTAAACAAGAGGCCATCCAAACAGATGCGCAGCCAAGGTCTATCCCTGATTTCAGCGACAGAAAAGGGGTGTGGGTCTTTGCTGAACAGAGGGGAGGCAAACTGGGCCGGGTCACGCTGGAGTTGCTGGGAAAGGCCCGGGAACTGGCCGGTACGCTCAGGCATGATGGATCCGCCCTGCTACTGGGAGACAAGGTCTCAGACCTGGGAGAGACCTTGATAAGATATGGGGCCCAAAAGGTGTATCTGGCCGAGCATCCGATCCTGAGGGATTACCGGACTACCTCATATGCCAATGTCATCGCAGAACTGGTAAATCAATTCAAACCCAATATTTTCCTTATGGGTGCCACCCATATAGGTCGGGACCTGGCCCCCCGTGTGGCTCGCCGGGTGGGTGTAGGGCTCACCGCTGATTGTACGGAACTCTCCATAGACCCGGATGAGTCCATCCTGCTCCAGACCAGACCGGCCTTTGGGGGAAATGTCATGGCCACAATCGCAAACAGGTATTCACGCCCCCAAATGGCAACTGTCAGGCCGGGGGTGATGGGGGCCATAGAAAGGCCCGACAACAAAGGGGATGTTATCAGGCATGAGATTTCGCTGTCTGAAGAGGATATCGGCACAACGGTCCTTGAAGTGGTCAAGGAAGAGAGGAAGGGTGTTGACCTCTCCCAGGCCAAGGTCATAGTTGCCGGGGGAAGGGGAGTGGGCGATGCCAGCGGGTTTAAGGTCCTGGAGGATCTGGCCTCCGTTATTGGTGGAGAGGTGGCAGGGACCCGGGTGGCCGTTGAGGAGGGCTGGATCCCGGCGGACAGGCAGATAGGGCAGACAGGACACTCTGTCCGGCCTGAGCTCTATATCGCCTGCGGAATATCAGGTGCGATTCAACACAGGGCGGGGATGATGAACTCCAGGTATGTTATTGCCATCAACAAAGATCCCAGGGCGCCCATCTTTCAGGTGGCTGACTGGGGCATGGTGGGCGATCTCCATGAAATGATCCCTGAGATGATAGGGCAACTTAAGCGCATAGCGCATAGCGCATAGCGAAAACCTCCTTGCTTTGGACGGAGATAGACCCTGCTTTTAACAAGATACTCTTTGCACCATGCGTTATGCGCTACGCGAGAATTGACGGAGGAATGAATGATCAGGTCAAATTCTGAAGAGTTGATCAGAAA
>JAUUVE010000341.1 GCA_030589715.1 Desulfobacteraceae bacterium
CTTCTTGCATCCGCTTCTGTCCAGGAAGTGATGGACCTGGCGCTTGTGGCTCATCTTGCCAGTATTCGGTCCAGCATCCCCTTTCTCCATTTCTTCGACGGATTCAGGACCTCCATGGAGATCCAAAAGATCCATGTGATCGACTATGACGATATGGCCTCTCTGGTTGACTGGGAAGCCATCGAAGAGTTCAGGGGGCGGGCCATGAATCCCGAATACCCCCAACTCAGGGGTACGGCCCAGAATCCGGATATCTTTTTCCAGAACCGTGAGGCAGCCAATCCGTACCATGACCAGGTGGCTTACATTGTGCAGGAGGAGATGGAAAGGGTAGGTGACCTGGTGGGTCGAAGATACAACCTCTTTGACTACGTTGGGGACCCTGAGGCAGACCGAATAATCGTCTCCATGGCCTCCAGCTGCGATGTGATCGAAGAGACGATCAACTACCTCAACGAGACTGGGGAACGTGTAGGTCTCGTAAAGGTACGCCTTTACCTGCCCTTTTCCAGGGAACACTTCTTGAGGGCCCTGCCCGCCACGGCCCGGGCCGTCGCAGTGCTTGACAGGACCAAGGCCCCTGGGTCCTTAGGTGACCCATTGTACCAGGACGTCTGTACTCTCCTTGAGGAAAAGAGAGATGACCTGCTGATCGTAGGGGGCCGATACGGTCTGGGGAGCAAAGATCTTACCCCCACCATGGTCAAGGCGACCTTTGACAATCTCCGCTCCAAGGAACCCAAGAACCACTTTACAGTGGGCATTGTGGATGATGTGACCCACACCTCTCTTGAACTGGGCCCGGATTTGGAGACCTCCCCCGAGGGGACCGTCAGGTGCAAATTCTGGGGACTGGGTGCGGATGGAACGGTTGGGGCCAATAAGAACGCAATAAAGATCATCGGTGAGAATACAGACATGTTCGCCCAGGCCTATTTTGCCTATGACGCCAAGAAGTCCGGCGGGATCACCGTGTCCCATCTCCGATTCTCTCCCCACAGGATCCAGTCTCCCTATCTGCTTACACACTCTGACTTCATAGCGTGTCATAATCCAGCATTTGTGAGCCAATATGACCTCCTGGAAGGGATCAAGGAGGGAGGAGCCTTTCTCCTCAACTCTCCCTGGACCTTAAAGGAGATGGAAAGCAAGCTGCCGGATCATATAAAACGGACAATTGCCCAAAAGGGTCTGGAATTTTACAATATTGATGCAGTCAAGATCGCAGCTGAACTGGGTCTAGGCGGGCGCATCAATATGATAATGCAGGCAGCCTTTTTTGAGATCGCCAACGCCATCCCCCCGAAAGAGGCCTTCAAATATATGAAGGAGGCCATAAGGAAGACCTACGGAAAAAAGGGTGAGGATGTGGTTCAAATGAATATCGATGCCGTGGACAAGGCAATCGGTGCCTTACAGAAGATTGAAGTCCCTGAGTCCTGGGTCACGGCCGGTCACGAGGCCTACGTTGAGGAAGACGAACCGGAATTTGTAAAGGACGTGATGAGGCCCATGCTGGCGCAGAAGGGCGACAAGCTCCCCGTAAGTGCCATGCCCCCGGACGGGATCTTTCCCACAGGGACTACCCAGTACGAAAAGAGGGGAATTGCCATCAACACACCCCAGTGGCTGCCGGAAAATTGTATCCAGTGCAATCAGTGCGCCTTTGTGTGCCCCCATGCCGTAATCCGTCCTGTCCTGGCCCGTGAAGAGGACCTCAAGAATGCCCCGAAGGATTTTGTTACCGAGGATGCCAAGGGCAAGGAGCTCAAAGGCCTTAAGTTTCGGATCCAGGTAAGCCCCCTTGACTGCACCGGGTGTGGGAACTGCGCCCAGGTTTGTCCTGCCAAGAAGAAGGCCCTCGCCATGAAGCCCCTGGCCACCCAGAGCAAGGTCCAGGTTCCAAATCACCGGTTCTCAACACACCTGCCCTCCCTCGGTGACATTATGCCGGCAACCTCTGTAAAGGGCAGCCAGTTCCGAAGGCCCCTCTTTGAATTCTCAGGTGCATGCGCGGGGTGCGGTGAGACACCTTACGTCAAGCTGGTCACCCAGTTGTTCGGGGACCGGATGCTGATCGCCAATGCCACCGGGTGCTCTTCCATCTACGGGGGATCGGCGCCGAGTTGCCCCTATACCGTAAATGAGGAAGGGCATGGGCCTGCCTGGGCCAACTCCCTCTTTGAGGACAATGCGGAGTATGGGTTCGGCATGGAACTGGGGGTTACCCAAAGACGCGAAAAACTTGCCGATCTGGTCCGAGAGGCCATAGGGGGCGGTGTCTCCAAGGAGCTTCAGGATGCCCTCCAGGGATGGCTTGACAATATGAATGATGGAGCAAAGTCAAAGGAATTGGGCCGCAAGATCACCGAGCTGATCGGAAGTGAGATAGCGAGCCCGGATATGGAGGTCAACCCTGTGCTCGTGGAGATCTTGGACGCGAGGGACTACCTCACAAAAAAATCCATCTGGATAATAGGCGGAGACGGATGGGCCTACGATATTGGCTACGGCGGCCTGGATCACGTTATTGCCATGGCCCATGACGTCAATATCCTTGTCTTGGACACCGAGGTTTACTCCAATACCGGTGGGCAGTCCTCCAAGGCGACACCCACGGGTGCCGTGGCCAAGTTTGCCGCCAGTGGCAAACCGACCCGCAAAAAGGACTTGGGGCTTATGGCCATAACCTACGGTTATGTATATGTGGCCTCTGTGGCCATGGGGGCAAACAAGAACCAGCTATTGAAGACCGTTAGGGAGGCGGAGGGCTATCATGGGCCTTCCCTTATTATTGCCTATGCACCCTGCATCAATCACGGTATCAATATGGGGCTTAGCCAGGAGGAGGAAAAGAGGGCGGTGGAAGCGGGTTATTGGATGCTTTATCGCTACGATCCCAGACTCAAGGAGGAGGGAAAGAACCCCTTTATCCTAGACTCCAAAGAGCCGAAGGGGGACCTAAGGGAGTTCCTGATGGGCGAAGTCCGCTATTCAAGCCTGACAAGGACCTTTCCTGAGAACGCAGAGAGGCTATTTAAGAAGGCAGAAGACGACGTAAAGGAACGATACGAGCTTTACAAACGCATGGCGGCCCAAGGGGAGGCAAGTGGTGAAACCGTGGGAGAGGTTTCTGCCTAATTCAGACCTCGTAAAAACCATTTTATTATTGACTGCAATCCCTTTATATTTCGTGTTTTGCTCGAAAATTGGTAAGTTCTCAATAAGTTCGGGCACCGTGGGGTTCAGCTGTTTCTCTCCGGCGCTCTCTAAACCAGTCGTCGTAGCGTGGCTGATATTTGGGGTTTTGACGAAAGCACGGAGAAGCCAATA
>JAUUVE010000352.1 GCA_030589715.1 Desulfobacteraceae bacterium
GACGGCCATCGGTGGAAATCATCTGATCCACGCCTGCCGGCGGAACATTATGTGACCGTCGTCCTGGTAAATAATGGGATCTACGGGATGACCGGGGGACAGACAGCTCCCACGACCCCCCGGGGTGTCACGACCATTACCAATCCTTACGGGACCCTGGAGCATACCTTTGATATCTGCGCCATGGCTGGTGCGGCCGGGGCCTCCTATGTGGCGCGGTGGACCACCTATCATCCCCGTCAATTGAGACGGTCCATAAGAAGGGGTATTCAGAAAAAGGGATTTGCCCTGATTGAGGCCGTCAGCCAATGTCCTGTCCAGTTTGGAAAGGTCACCAAAATGGGCAAGGCAGTGGATATCCTTAGACACTTCAAGGAGAATAGCATCAGGGTTGAGAAGGCCAGAGACCAGGAAATGGATGCCTTGGAGGGTAAGATTGTTGTAGGAGAGTTTGTAGATGTTGACAAGGCCGAGTTGTCAGCGGAATGGGTTCGTCTTAATCGCCAATTGACAGAGGACCTATCATGACCCAAACAGAATTTTCCATAGCAGGAGTGGGGGGGCAGGGATCTATCCTGGCTGGAGTCATCCTGGGTACAGCGGCGGTTACATATGGTGGAAAATATGCGGTACAGACCCAGGCATATTCCTCCCAACAGCGGGGCGGGTTTGCTGTTACATGGGTGATCATCTCGGATCAACCGGTGATGTTCCCCCGTGTAACACATCCGGACGTCCTCGTGGCTCAGGCCCAGGATTCCATCAATCGTTTCGCACATACCCTCAAGGCCGACGGGATTTTGATCGTGGACAGTGATATGATTCCAACCCCTCCGGAGGATATCGAGCAGGTATTCAAGGTTCCTGCAACATCCATCGCCCGGAACCGGCTCAAGGCCCCCGTTACCATGAACATGGTCATGCTCGGTGCTTTATACAAAGTGACAGGGGTTTTGAGTCGCGAGGCATTGGAGAAGGCCATCAGGGACGCCATTCCCCAGGATAAGGCGCAGTTGAACCTGGATGCCTTTCATTTAGGGTTTGAATCCGTATAGATCACCAAAGGCCGGTGATAAACAAGACCTCTTTTTTCCAAAGGAAGGAAAGACCATTATGGCCCTCAAAACCAAAAACGAATATATCGAGTCTTTGAGACAGATGCAGCCCACCGCATATATGTTTGGTGAGCGGATTGCCAGTGTGGTAGATAACCCCCGTTTAAGGGCAGCCATTGAGGCCACGGGGGCAACTTACGAACTGGCCGAGATGGAGGAGTATCGTGACCTTATAGTCACCGAAAGCCCGCTAATCAATGAGCCCGTCAATCGTTTCACCATGCCGCCTTCTTCAATTGAGGATCTGGTGGCCCGGGTCAAAATCAATCGAACTCTGGGAAATCGAGTCGGCACCTGTCATCAGAGGTGTACGGGACTGGACTGTCTATCTACGTTGGCGATTGTAACTTATGACATCGATAGGAAGTACGAGACAAGCTACTACGATCGCTTCCAGGAATTCTTGAAGTACATGCAGAAAAATGATCTTACCGCCAATGCTGGCGTGACCGATGTCAAGGGCGATCGATCTCTCAGTCCCCATGAACAGCCTGATAAGGACATGTACCTGCGTGTGGTCCAACGTCGAGATGATGGCATCGTTGTGAGGGGAGCCAAGGCACACCAGACCGGATCCCTTTCCTCCCATGAGATCATCGTCTTACCCACCAGGGCATTGGGGAAGGGGGATGAGGACTATGCTGTGGCCTTCGCTGTGCCGACGGATACCTCGGGCCTGATCCATGTGGTAGGACGGTCGAGTTTGGACACCCGCGAACTGGATGGATGCGATATCGGAAATGTCAGATATTCCAAATACTGTCCCACGGTCATCTTTGATGAGGTCTTTGTGCCGTGGGAACGGGTCTTTATGTGCGGTGAGGTGGAGTTTGCTGTGGATATGGTGGCACGTTTTTCCGCCTTCCACCGGCAGAGTCATGGGGGTTGTAAGTCCGGCAGGATCGACTGTATGATTGGTGCAGCCTTGACCATGGTGGATTACAGTGGCACCACAAAGGCCGGCCACCTCAAGCAAAAGGTCATAGATATGATCCACCGAGCCGAGACCCTTTACGGCTGCAGCCTTGCAGCATCTTACGAGGGTAGGGAAGAACCTTCTGGCGCCTACTTTATCGATACTGTTCTGGCCAATGCTTCCAAGATCCACGAAGGCAAAGAATTGAGTGAAGCGGCCCGCCTTTTGGTGGACATCTCAGGAGGATTTGTCTCCGACCTGCCATCGGACAGGGATGTTGAAAACCCCGAAATCGGCAGCCTGGTGAAAAAGTACCTGAAAGGCGTAAGCGATGTGCCGGTAGAAAACCGGATAAAAATGTACAGGTTCATTGAAAAACTGGTAATGGAAAGTGCCGATACCATTTCTGATATCCACGGAGGGGGCTCACCTGAGGCCCACCGTATTACAATCTTCCGGGAGAGCGATCTGGACTCCAAGAAAAGGGCTGCCAAGAGGTTGGCCGGGGTCAAAGACTAGGACTGCGGTTTCGTCCGGGCATAACAGGATATATCAAGGATTCACCCCTAAGGCGGAACGAGTACAAGGTTCATAGAAGAAAGGAGAAAATATGAAATATCGATACCATCATCTCCATTTGATCTGTAGCGACCTGAACGAAATGATAGACTTTTTCACTGAAATCCTGGGGGCTGAGCTGGTTGTGCGGCGCAAATTCGGAACTGCGGATGGGGCGACGGTCGATCTCGATGGAATTATCATCAACCTCCGGGTGTCCAACGAGGATGAAGAGATCGTTGATGACGCTTCAAAGCCGCAGTTCGGATACCATCACCTCGGCCTTGAGGTCGACGATCTCGATGCAGCCTACAAGGAATTGACGGACAAAGGTTACGTCTTTATTACCCCGCCAAAGGACCTCGGAGAGGTGAGGGTCGCCTTCTTTAAAGGACCGGATAACATAACCATCGAGCTTATTCAGCCGTTAGGTTAATTGGCAAGGCCCCATTGTGACCCTTGTCGGGGTAAAGGTTAGATCCAGTCCTCGCAGAAAACAACAAGCCACCTTCTGCTATTAGAAAACCTGGGAGGGGATTGGCCGCTCTTCCTGAAGGGACGATGGCCGGTTATTCTTCAAGAAAGGGGTTTATTATTGAGATGGATCAAAAAAGAACACAGTTTCCTCAAATGTATCCGATTCACCAACATTTTGACTCCGCATCTATCGAAGA
>JAUUVE010000153.1 GCA_030589715.1 Desulfobacteraceae bacterium
CTTTGGGGCGGCAAGGGGGGTAATCGCTTCAAGAAGAAACCTTGACAATTTCTCGGGATTCTCTATCCTTTCCAGCTCTCCTTCCCGGGCCAGAGATACTTCTCCCCGCTCCTCGGAAACCACCACCACCCAGGCATCACAACGTTCGGAAAGACCCAGCGCCGCCCTGTGCCTTGTGCCCCATTGCTTTGGAAGCCCCTCGGAAGAGCTTAACGGCAAATAGCAGGATACCTGGGTGATTCGTCCCCCCCTAATCAGTATGGCACCGTCGTGCAATGGGGATTCCTTATGAAAGATACTCATCAGCAGTTCGGAATTTGGCACACCCTCAAGTGACTGTCCTCCTGTAATATGCTCAGCTACCAAGTCAGCCCGTTCAATGATGGCCAAGGCCCCTATTTTCCTTTTGGCCAGTCTGAAAGTCGCCCTCGCAAATCCCGGTATCCATTCCTCAGGGCTGGCCATCTTCCGGAGACCGAGCGCGCGGAGAGGATTGACACGCTCCAGCACCTGCCGGATCTCCGATTGGAAAAGGATGATCAGCAGGATCACCAAAACCTGCCAGAAAACCTGAAACACCCAGGTCGTTAGAAATAACCCCCATGTACGAGCAACGGTGTATACAACGCCGAGACCCAGTAGTCCAACCAGTGCCTTAAAGGCCTTGGTCCCCCGGAACCAGGAATACAGGTAATAGGCTACGACCGTCAAAAAGACGATATCCAGGACATCTTGAAATCGCAGATTAGCGATGATGGCAGAAAAATACATGATCCCTCCTCAAACGAAAAGATTCTTCCAAGGAATCTCTTTTGTTAATGCCAGAAAATGACATTATTTTCAACCCCTCTTTGAAGGACAGCCCTGCCTCCTCTTTCCAGATTTGGGAGAGGACTGTATGTCCACTATCTGTCTGTTTCGTTCACCTGGGTAAGATACAATAACCTGACTCAAATTTTAAGATCTTGGGTTATATAGACCGCCACTTGTTTCTTCTTGATGCCGCAATCTCTTTCTATTATATTCATCCTCTGAGAGTCTGACCAGCTACTGGCGCAAGGCAGTGCTGGGAAGACATTGTTTGTCTATTTCCATTCGGTTTAAAGAGGGGGAAATCCGGCGTATTGAAATGACTGTAACCGGTATGAACAAGGTAGCAACCTGTGGCATTAACCCACTTCAGAGAGGAGAGGAATTATGAGCAAGACAGAACAGAATCTATTGGAGGCGTTTGCAGGCGAATCCCAGGCCAACCGAAAATACCTTGCCTTTGCCAAACAGGCAGACAAGGAAGGTTACCCCCAGGCCGCCAAGTTATTCAGGGCGGCTGCTGAGGCGGAGACCGTTCATGCCCACGCCCATTTGAAGACGCTGGGAGGCATAAAAAGCACGGCCGAAAACCTGAAAGAGGCGATCGAGGGCGAAACCCACGAGTTCAAGAAAATGTATCCTGGTATGATCGAAGCGGCCAAAGAAGAGGCTAACAAAGGAGCGGAAAGGTCCTTCTCCAATGCCAATGCCGTTGAAGAAGTCCATGCAGGGCTCTACCAGAAAGTTCTAGACAGTCTGGATAACCCCGCCGACGTAGACTGTTACTACGTATGCTCCGTGTGCGGCTATACCTGTGAGAGTGAGCCGCCCGAGACGTGTCCTGTATGCGGCTCAAAGGCCAAGGCCTTTTCAAAGGTGGAATAGATCATATTGAACGGATGGCGAGGGCCAGGATTCATTTCCGCGAAAAGAATTTCTCTGCTTCGGTTAGATGAGGAAGTCCGGGATAGATCCGTAGAGGGGTTTAGGAGTCAATTCCACTTGACAACATTAGGGATTTATTTATTAATTTAGGGATAGATCCTCATAATCAACGTTCTTAGGCAGGTGCGGGAACTGTATGAAAGAGGGACAGGGCCCCCCGTAAAAAAACCACAATTAATCAAGGAGGTGCTTGACCATGGATCTAAAAGGTAGCCAAACTGAAAAAAACCTGCTCACAGCTTTTGCTGGGGAATCGCAGGCTCGGAACCGCTACACCTACTTTGCCAGCCAGGCCAAGAAGGAAGGTCTTGAACAGATCTCCTTCATATTTGAGGAAACGGCCAACCAGGAAAAAGAGCATGCCAAGAGGCTTTTCAAATTCTTACAAGGAGGAGAAGTAGAGGTGTCGGCGAGCTTTCCAGCGGGCGTCATAGCCAGCACACTTGAAAACCTAAAGGCCTCTGCTGCCGGCGAGAATTATGAACATACCGAGATGTACCCGGGCTTTGCCAAGATAGCCAGGGAGGAAGGCTTTAACGATGAGGCCAATGTATTTGAAGCCATATCCGTGGCCGAAAAACAACACGAAAAGCGCTACCTGGACCTGGCCGCAAATATCGAAACGGGACGCGTTTTCAAACGGGATTCAGAGGAGGTCTGGAGGTGTCGAAACTGTGGATATCTCCACACCGGAAACGAGGCACCCGAGGCCTGTCCTGCATGTGCCCATCCCCAGGCATATTTTGAGCTGTTGGGGGAGAACTACTGATCGCCAACCAGGAACCTTGTTAATGAAAGGGGAGAACATGGAAGAGCGTACCGGAATCATAACAATGAAAGGTAACCCGCTGACCCTGGCGGGGCAAGAGCTCAATGTGGGGGATCCTGCCCCTGACTTTGAGGTCCTTGACAACGAGCTTTCACCGGTCAAGCTTTTGGCATATCGGGGAAAGATCTGTGTGATCTCTTCGGTCCCATCTCTTGACACACCTGTCTGTGATATGGAGACAAGGAGGTTCAACGAAGAGGCAGCCAAGCTTGGAGAGGAGGTCGTGGTCCTCACCGTCAGCATGGACCTGCCTTTCGCCCAGAAGCGGTGGTGCGGGGCCGCCGGGGTAGACAGGGTGATCACATTGTCCGATCACCGCGATGCTTCCTTTGGAACCTCTTACGGGGTACTGATCAAGGAACTGCGTCTACTGACCAGGGCGGTATTTGTGGTGGATCGGCAAGGAATCATCCGTTACATACAAATAGTCAAAGAGATTACGGATGAGCCGGATTATGTGGAAATACTCAATGCCGTTCAAGAACTTGTTTGAGGCAACCAGGAGCATTTAGGTCTTGGGCCTAGGCCCGAGGGCCTAAATGAAAACAGGCACCAAGAAATTCACAATCTTCCGGTGCCCCTGATTTGCATACCATAGAAAGATTAAGGAGGAGAAAAATGGCAGAAAAATTGGAAGTTTACAAATGCGAGTTGTGTGGAAACATTGTTGAGGTGTTGCACGGTGGAAAGGGAGAACTTGTGTGCTGTGGCAAACCCATGATTCTTCAAAAGGAAAACACCGTGGATGCGGCCAAGGAAAAACATGTCCCGGTAGTAGAAAAGGCCGCCGATGGCATCAAGGTTAAGGTCGGGGAGGTCGCGCACCCCATGGAGGAAAAGCATTATATTGAGTGGATCGAAGTCATTGCCGACGGAAAGGCCTATCGCCAGTTTCTCAACCCTGGTGAAGCCCCCGAGGCCACCTTTAATATTGCCGCGGATCAGGTGACGGCTAGGGCATATTGCAACCTTCACGGTCATTGGAAAGCATAAGGCCCCCGCCTCCGAATGGGCTGGGCAGCAATAGAAAAGAAAGAAGGTAGACATCATGACCGAGTGGAAATGTACCAACTGCGGTTATACGCTTCAGGTTGAGAAGCCCCCTGAAGAGTGTCCTTCCTGCAAAGAGAAATGCGAATTTGTAGATGTCTCCTGCTATATCCCGGACTGTGGACAAACGGGTACGGATAGGCGTCTGTAATCGCATGGCGGGCCGAGGAATATCATTTCCCGGTTAGGTAATCGAGGTTCGCCGTGGGAGGCCATGGGTCCATGACGTATCCAGCTCACTTGAAGAGCATAAAATGTGCTTTGCTGTTCCCCAGGTATAAAGGGAGGAGGTTTCAAGGTGTCAAAGAAAAAGTATACTGTGAGGGCTGAATGCCCGGCGTGCGCATGCGGGGACGTGAGCTTTCTTGGCCCCGAAAATTTGCGCGAGAAGTTTATCGGAAACGAGGAAGAGGTCAATATCCTTTGTCCCCACTGCGGTACCAAGATTAAGGGAAAGGTTGAAACTGAGGACGAGTAGACAAAATGGAGGTATCTGATGGCAAAGGCGCTGGTGGTTTATGCCACGAGGACCGGTGATACCAAGAATATCGCGGATTTGATTGCGGAGGGAATCCGCTTTGAGGGTGGAGAGGCGACAGCCCTAAATGTCACCCAAGTAAAAAAGGAGGAAGACTTGGCAGGTTACGATGCCTATGTCTTTGGCTCGGCCACCTACCATGGCGAGATGATGCAGGGAACGAAGACCTTGCTTTTCCTGGCCGAGAAAGCCGGTCTGGAGGGAAAGGTGGGTGGATCATTCGGGGCCTTTGGCTGGAGCGGCGAGGCCCCTGGTCGTATCTTCGATACCATGAAAAATATTTTCAAGATGGATATGGTCGGTGGTCCTTTAAGGCTTAAATCGGCCTCTCTGGGAGGCGGGACCCAAATGGCCCAGGATTATGGACGCAATATCGGAAAGAAGATAAGCGGTCCATAACTTAACGACTCCTATCAATATTATAAGGAGGCTCATATGACAACACCACAGCACTGTCCCGGATTTCAAGACCTAAAACACTTGAAGACATTTACTTGTAACTGCCCAAACTGCGGCAAGGAAAAGGAAATCTTTTCTGACGAGTTTGACAAGTCCCATACCTGCTCGGGATGCGGTAAGGAGATCGATTTCACCCAGTGTACTTTGGAAGCGGGGGCGTAGTTCCCTAAGCCGAGGGGCAGTCCCCACTTGACCTCTTTGCTGGGCAAGGCCCCTCTAGCCATATGGCGGGCATTCAAGGTGGAGCACTGTTGACACCGAACAGCGCCAAAGCAGAGATAAGAATAGCCTGGAGGGAGCATGAAACAATTCGAATACGAAATCACAAAACATTCTGCTGAGAGGTTCTCTCAAATGGTCTATTTTTGCACTGAAAAGGCTGAGTGCAAGTATGACCAACTGCCCTCCAATCAGATGGAGATACTAAGAGATATCCTCAATGAAAAGGGGTCGGAGGGATGGGAATTGATTCAGCTCTTCTTCGGCAAAGATGGTGTGGTTGTGTTTTGGAAGAGAGAAATCTAGGAGACCTTTGCAAACCATATGGTGCGGTCTTTAGCCCAGTATCATGATCTGACCAGCTACCATCGCGACAGGATGGGAGGGCATTTTCTCGACCGGCAAAACCAACCTTCCGTTTACAAGACATATCCCAATGCTGAAACCATCCAACTCCCCAAGGATATCAACCTTCCGGAAGAATATCTCTCGCACCTTCTCAAGGAGCCTAAACCGGTCAAGAGCCCCCCTGCTCTTTGCACAGATGATGTCTCGCGAATACTGCTCCTGACCTATAGTCTTACCGCCAAGGCACTCCACGGGAGCAAAGAATTTTATTACAGGAGCGTCGCCTCAGCAGGGGCCCTATATCCAACTGAAATCTATGTGGCAACCAAGGCCGTAAGCGGCCTGGATGATGGGCTGTATCACTTTAATATCTCCAGCCACGGTCTCACCACCCTCCGCAAAGGGGATCTGACTGCCAACGATCCCCCCCCGTCCCTGGCCTTTTTCTTCTCCGCCATATTTTTCAGAAGCGCCTGGAAGTATAGAGACCGCTCATACAGGTATCACCTGCTCGACACGGGCCACCTGATCGAAAACCTGGTGCTTTCCCTAAAGGCCCTCGACCTCCCATCTTTCCTCTCCTACGACTTTGATGACACTAAGGTCAACCACCTCTTGGGACTGGATGAGACAAAAGAGGTTTGCCTTGCCATATGCTGCGTGCCAGAATCAGGGGGTCTTCAGGAAAAAGAGACAGAGGGACTCCCCAACCTCCCTGCTGCCATAAAAACGGCAAGTCGCACGACCGTGAAAGAGACCGATTATCCTGCCATACGGGAGATACATGTGGCCGGCGGCAAAGTGGTGGC
>JAUUVE010000172.1 GCA_030589715.1 Desulfobacteraceae bacterium
CATCCTATCCCTGATACCATGACCGTTTTTTTTAGATCTATTCCGCTCTCTTTCATGGCTATAAGGCAGGAAGAAAAAGCCGTGCCAATGCCGCAGCCCGGGCACCAGATATGGGGAATGCGATCTGTCCTGAGAAGACCATCCAGGGGATGACCGGGTTGCTTCTTGTACTGGGTCATTATCTTCCCTCCTCACCTCGTAACTGTTCAGCCACATGGCCAGCCTGCCCTAGAAACCCTCCTTTAGGGTCTCAATGACCTGGTCCGGGGGGATGATAGTTCCCCCGGGGTGTCCCGCCAGGAGTGCCGGGACCTTACCGCAGGCGCACCTTTCCACCTCCAGATGGATCTGACCCAAGTTGATTTCTACGGTCACGAAACCCTTTACCCTCTCGGACAATCTTCGGATCTGATCCTCGGGAAAAGGCCAGACTGTATTCAGTTTCAGAAGCCCCGCCTTGATACCTTGGTCCCGGGCCTCCTCAACCGCAGCCAGGCTTGTTCGGGCAGAGACGCCGTAGGAGACAATGACTATTTCGGCATCTTCAAGCCTATAGCCCTCAGTGGAGATAATATCGTCCAGGTTTCTACGAACCTTTCCCACCAGCCGTGCCATCATCTTGTCTTGGGCCTCAACGGTCATGTCCGGATAACCCATTTCATCATGGGTCAGTCCCGTCACGTGGATGTTATACCCTTCTCCTGCAATGGCCATGGGCGGCACCCCGTTCGGACCTGGTTCGAAAGGCTTGAACCTATCCTTTCTCCCTTTGGGTCTGGGCCTCGATACACTCTTTATGGTCTTGGCCTTTGGTATGACGACCCTCTCGCTGAGATGGCCTACCATTTCGTCAGTCATTATGAGTACCGGCATCCTATAGGTCTCACTCAGATTGAAGGCCCTGATGGTCTGGTAAAAGGTCTCCTGGGGAGAGGAAGGCGCCAGTGCAATTATTTCATAGTGGCCATGGGAGCCCCACCTTGCCTGGAGCATATCGCCTTGAGCCCCTTGGGTAGGGAGCCCTGTGGATGGGCCGGCCCGCTGCACATTTGCCACAACGCAAGGGGTCTCGGTACAGATGGCCAGACCGATATTTTCCATCATCAGGCTGAAACCTGGCCCTGAGGTGGCGGTCATGCTCTTTACACCGGCACACGAGCCACCAATCACCGAGGCCATGGCCGCAATTTCATCTTCCATCTGGATAAATGTTCCGCCCACCTCCGGCATACGTGCGGAGATGTGCTCGGCAATTTCGGTGGCAGGTGTAATGGGGTATCCACCGAAAAAGCGGCAGCCAGCCGCCAGGGCCCCCTCGGCACAAGCCACATCACCTGTCATAAAATGTTCACCTGTCAGGACCGCCGGATTCATATCTCCTCCGTTTCCCAGCCTTAATCTGGGGCCGCCTCCACCGAATAGATGGCAAATTCAGGGCAGATGATTTCACAATAATGGCAATTCACGCACTCCTCCGAGCCTTTCACACTGGGAGGATGGTATCCCTTTTGATTGAATTTAGTAGCGAATTCAAGTACATCCTTGGGGCAAAATTCGATGCAGTATCCACATCCCTTACAGCGGTCTTCCAGGATATGGACTTCACCACGAGATATCTGGATATCCCCCAAATCGAGCGGAACCCGCCAAAATGCCATTACCCTTTCCTCAATCTCGGCGAAAAAACCTGTTATCGATTCCAAAAAAGTGCAATTATATTCCCCGGACTGGGCATGTCAAGATAAAAAGCTTGAGTGGACCATGAAATCTGAGCATAGGGTATAGTTTTTTAGGGGGGTGTCAAAAAATTGTATGTCCTTCGCGTGCTATTCGGCAAATTCTTGTTTGTCATCAACGGTTTCTTTGCGATAAGATTAGCGTTGAGATATCCTTGCGAAGAGATTCTTGAGACTCCCTATCATTTTTCACCGGGTTTTGGTGCGGCCTCCTGTTTGTCCGCCGATTGTCTTGCTGGATGCCCTATCTCAATTTCCGGGTCCGAGCAATTAAATCCATTGACAAGGTCTACTCTTTGGGCTAACAGACCGTAGGAAATAGACAATCGAAACAAAAGGATCGGCTAATAACCGTCGGAGAGAAATAATGTCCAATACCGTAGTGGTGGGAACCCAGTGGGGGGACGAAGGCAAGGGAAAGGTGGTTGACCTCCTCACGGCCAAGGCCGACATGGTCGTAAGGTTTCAGGGAGGTAATAATGCTGGGCACACCCTTGTGGTGGGGGGCAAGCAGTTCATTTTACATATTATCCCCTCGGGGATTCTATATGAAGGTAAGAAATGCCTCATCGGAAATGGAGTGGTAGTTGATCCCGAGGTCCTCCTCCAAGAGATCCAAGACCTGAAGATGGTGGGGAAGGAGGTGACCCCTGAGAGGCTGTCGCTGAGCGATAAGGCCCACATAATAATGCCCTATCACAAGGCCATTGACCTGGCCAGGGAGGCCGCAAAGGGCAGACACAAAATTGGAACAACAGGACGAGGGATCGGCCCTTGCTATGAAGACAAGGTCGCAAGGACAGGTGTAAGGGCCGTAGACCTGACTGAGCCAGAGACCTTGGAAGAAAAGATAGGGACGAACCTGAAAGAGAAGAATTTTTTTCTCACGAAGTTCCTTGATGCCGAGCCCCTTGAACTGAAGCCAATCCTGGACAGATACCTTGGCATGGCAGAGAGGCTTGTCCCTTTCATTACCGATGTTTCCCTGGAGTTGGACCAAGGGATCAAAGCCAACAAGAACATCCTATTTGAAGGGGCCCAGGGGACCCATCTGGATGTGGATCACGGTACCTACCCATTTGTGACCTCATCAAATCCTGTGGCCGGTGGTGCATGTGCGGGGGCCGGTATAGGCCCTAACCAATTGCATCACGTAGTTGGCATTGTGAAGGCTTACACAACCCGGGTTGGGGCAGGCCCATTTGTAACCGAACTGGTGGATGAGACAGGAGACTATATCCAGGAACGAGGGCAAGAGTTTGGTGCCACCACAGGCAGGCGACGTCGTTGTGGTTGGCTTGACCTGGTGGTAGTCCAAGACTCGGTGCGCCTTAACGGCCTTGATAGCCTCGCAATTACCAAATTGGACGTGCTTACAGGTCTGGAAAGGCTCAAGATCTGTGTGGGCTATGAATTTGACGGGGAGCGGGTCACTACACGGCCTGCCAGTCAAAGAAAACTGGCCAGATGCACTCCGGTTTATATGGAAATCCCAGGATGGCAGGAAGACATATCTCAGGCGAGGCGATTGGATCAATTACCCCCTCAGACACTTGCCTACCTGGAAACCATTGAAGAGATCACGGGAGTTTCAGTCTCTATCATCTCGGTTGGGGCAGGCAGGGAAGATACAATATTGGTTCAGGATCCATTCTAGCATAAAATTTTGACTCTACAGCCTACCGAACTAATTCCCTCGCTATTTCTCTTGTCTATGTTCCGATAAGAACTCAGCAAACGGCTATGAGAGGGAATGGGCTTATCCTGCAATGGCTCTGAGCATAAACTTCTTAGTTTATCTTGGCATACGATTTTTGAGGAGGTTTTGCTGTTTTCGCTGATAGAGACTGGAAATTTGAAACCCTGGCCCAGACCTGATCACCCAGATCGCGCTGAAAAAAGAGGCGCACAGAAAGAGCATTGGAGGAGGCATAATGGGCAAATCCAGTCGCACTCTCCGAGCCGTAGGCGCTACGAGCCGGAGGCCAGGGCGGGCTTGAAACTGGTTACCCCGTGAAAACATCAAGATCGCTCCAAGTTTCTAGTTTCAAGTATCGGTTGTGCTACGCTCCTTACCCAGGAATCCGCTTTAGATAATGATAAGCCCAAGGTCTAATTCTGAACGACTATAGTATGTCTGTCTATGACAAAGAATATGATGTGATCGTGGTTGGCGCGGGTCATGCGGGCTGTGAGGCCGCCTTGGCTGCAGCCAGGATGGGCCATCCCACCCTTCTTCTCACCATAAATATTGATCATATCGCTGTCATGAGCTGTAACCCGGCCATTGGTGGGTTGGCCAAGGGGCACCTGGTTAAAGAAATAGATGCCCTGGGGGGAGAGATGGCCAAGAACACCGACCAGACAGGGATACAGTTCAGGCGCCTTAATACCCGCAAGGGCTTGGCAGTCCAGGGCTCCAGGTCTCAAAATGATAGGGATCTTTACCGAAGGCGCATGAAGTCGGTGGTGGAAAACCAGCCCAATCTGGATATCCGTCAGGCCATGGCTGACAGACTACTGGTAAGGGATGGGAAGGTCTATGGGATTCAAACCCAGATCCATGAGCAGTTCTTGTCCAAGACGGTAATTTTGACCACCGGAACGTTCATGAGAGGACTTATCCATATTGGCCTTGATCATTTTGCGGCAGGCCGAATGGGGGACCCGCCCTCCCAGCGGCTGTCTGTGCAGCTTGAAAAACTCGGTTTCGAGTTGGGACGGTTGAAGACCGGCACAACGCCCCGTCTGAACGGCAGGACCATCGATTATGAAGGGTTGACGGTACAGCCGGGGGATGAAAACCCAAGGCCCTTTTCCTTTACAACCACTAGGATCCCCCTGCCTCAAGTGGTTTGCCATATTACCCACACCAATAACAGGACGCACGAGTTTATCAGGCAGGGACTGGACCGATCCCCCCTATACAGCGGAATCATCAAGGGAATTGGCGCTAGATATTGTCCCTCCATTGAGGATAAGGTGGTCCGTTTTGCCGAGAAAGAGAGACACCAGATATTTCTTGAGCCAGAGGGGCTGGATACGGCTGAGGTTTATCCAAATGGGCTGGCTACCAGTTTGCCCATTGATATTCAGATCCTGATGGTACGATCGGTTCCTGGTCTGCAGAAGGCGGATATCGTGAGACCCGGATACGCCATTGAATATGACTATATCAACCCTTTTCAGCTCAAACCTACCCAGGAGACCAAACTAGTGGAAGGTCTTTTCCATGCTGGTCAGATAAATGGAACCTCGGGCTACGAAGAGGCGGCTGCCCAAGGCCTCATGGCCGGGATTAATGCTGTTCTGAAGATCCGTGGGGAGGACCCGTTGATCCTTAAAAGATCACAGGCCTATATGGGCGTACTGATTGACGATCTGGTTACCAAGGGGACCAACGAGCCCTATCGCATGTTCACCTCAAGGGCGGAGTATCGCCTGCTGCTCAGGGAAGACAATGCCGATTTCAGGCTCAGGGATTTGGGCTATCGATTGGGCCTTGTCGCTGATGACGTATACGGGCAGTTCTGCAGGAAAAGAGATAAGGTCGAAAAGCTGCTTGTCCGTTTGCGGGAATTTAGGTTGAGGCCTGAGACCTGGGTGCTGGATAAATTGAAGGAGCTGGGTTCAGCACCCATCAAGAACCCTACATCCCTGGAGCAGCTTCTCAGGAGGAATGAGATATTCTTCGACCACCTCCATCTTCTTGATGAAGGGCTCTCAGGAGTGGAGGATCAGGTTGCCGTCGAAGTGGAAACGAGGGTAAAGTATGAGGGTTATATTGACCGGCAGAAGCGGCAGGTTGAGAAGCTGA
>JAUUVE010000155.1 GCA_030589715.1 Desulfobacteraceae bacterium
TTGATTCCGGATTGATGTCAAAAGAATATGGAGGATGGAAGGGGAGGGAGCCTGTTTGGCCAACCTGGTGGGGAAGGTCAGGAAGATGGTGTGATCGAAATGAACCTGGAGTACTTCCCACTCAGGTCGCGAGTGGATACCCACTTGTATTCCTCGCAGAACTCCTTCCAGATCAGGGATAGGGTTTCTTTGAGGAGTGATGCCGCCTCTTTGTCAGATCCGGATGCATAGGACATGAAAAATTGAATAAATGTGTCCTCAAACCCATCCATTGGGTATGGAGGCCTCTTTTTGCCGGACCTGAGTTGACGAAGAAGGGCTCTTGCGTGAGACAGGGAGATTCCAGAAAAGGAGGGCTCAAGTTTCAGCAAAGTTCGTGCCCAGAAATTAAAGATGAGAGGATGAAATGTCAGTTCAGTCGACTCAATCAGGTCTTGATCCACCGGATATTGCTTTGCTATCGGCTCCAGGAGGGCGTCCAAGACCATCAGACGGCGCAGGACCTTTAGGGAATCGCCAAGATCAGAGAGCCATTGGAAGTCCCTGAATTCTTCTCCCTCTTGGTGGGGCCCAACATAGAAGTGCGGCCGCTTTTCCAGAATACCCGAAAGCATACCCCCCCAATGCTCTCCCCAGAAATCGTAATCAAGGCCCTGGGCACGAAACCAGCTTGTCTTTATCCAGCGCTCTGCCTCCCATTTCACCTTGAGCGCAAGACCAAAGCCCACGCGAAAGATAGACACAAGGGAATGTCCACTTAGGAGCTTGAGGGCTGAGGCGACATCCTTACCGCAAAGTCTCTCAAGGGCCAAATTTAGATATCCTGCGGCCTTCCGGCAGGTCTTTATCAAGACCTGAAGCTCTTGGGCCAATATACCGTCTGCCGAAAGGACCTGATTGCACAGACCGGCGAACTCAAGGCGTAACCTATCCAGGAATATTGGGTCGGTTATTTCAGATATGGCCATTGCCAGTATGTTCTCGGTGCCGGCGTGATAAAGCGGAGAAAGGGGCGCTAAGGCCCTGGTCACTTTATCATCAATGGAAGTACCGGATGATTCCTTTGCCTTTTCATTTCTGAGGGCCTCGACATCCAAAGGGGCGTAGACCGATATGGCCTCCTCATATGGGAGAAAGCCATGCTCTGCAAGGCGAACATTTCTCAGCCGATACATCTCCTCTTCGGCCTCGGCGGGGAGGAGCCCAGCGAGCCCCAGGAGAAGGGCCTGGTATCGGACGGAATCCTCATGGGCCATCTCCCTCAGTATATTCTCGATGGTGTCTCTGTAACGAGGATCAATAACCCTTATGTAAAAAACGCCATCAAGGCTAAAGAAACCATTTGCGAGATCAAGATCCTCGTCGTTTTCCTTTATGACCAACTGAATGTTCTTATACAGATAGTAAAAAGCGAGACTCTGGCCTTGGCTCAATAACCACCTGACAAGAACCATTGGCTGTGCCTGTTGAAGCCGTTTTAGCCAGAGTGAGGTGTGCTCTACGTAGAGGTGGTCTTTCCGCCAGATCTCCAGGTCCAGGAGATACGTCCATTGATCCTGGGATGCCAGTTCAAGAAGGGGGAGACAGTCGTCATCACCCACCTTTTTAATAAGCCAGAAAAAGTCCTCACTGGGCATATCCTGGACAATTTTTTTGGGGTTTTCATGTCCAAGGATCCGGTCCAAGATTTCAGTGCCCGAGAGGGTAGTGAGCTCTCTTGCTATTATTCTTCGGTCGGCCAAGAGAGGTTCCTCAACCCTCTTGTCGGGGACGTCGCTATTTGATTGCGATTGCGTTTTCTCTTCCATTGGCAACACTTCCGCGCTTCAAAGCTAATCTCTCTGATGGTCCAACTGGCAATGGTGGTCTTACTGCTCTATATCTTACCAGTCTGTTCCAAATTCCGCAGGTTCTCTCCGGCAAAATCGATGGTTGGATCCAATTCGAGGGCCAGTCGATAGTGGCGGACGGCGTTTTCCCTATCCCCCATATCCCTGTAATTGGAGGCGATATTGGCATAGTCAATGGCAGAACCGGGATCCAGCTTGAGCACCTTCCGGAAACACTCTATGGCCTCTTCGTGCTCCTTTAGTTTGAAATGGCAGAAGCCCATAAGGTTATAGATATCGGTTCTTTCTCTATCATATTGCTCACCCTTCTCGAGTGCCTTGATGGCCTCTCTGTAACGCTCAAGTTCCTTGAGGCTGACCCCCATATAGGAATAGATACTGGGAATATCCTCCTGCTTGGGTCCCAAGGCAAGGGCCTCCTCCAGGTATTTCAAGGCCTTGGATGGTTCATGGATGGAGATATGGGTAACACCTAGGAAAAAATCGACAAAGTATTTCCCGGGCATGAGCTTATCCATCTTCTTGAGCTCCTGGATGGCCCACCTGGGATCATTACTCTCTGAGATCAGCTTGGCCGAAAACATGCCAACACTGGTGCCCGCGGCCCTTTCCCTGAAGTGGGCCCCCGGAATTATGGTGTAAAATGCAGGTATCCCCAGCCTGGGGTGCATCACGTTGACAAGGATCACCTCCATCTTGATGCGGGATAGGGCCGAAACGCAGTTTTCCACTTCCACCCTGATATTGTCATTGGTAAGATCTGGTAATTGCCTGATATCAATCTCCCTGTCTGGTCTTGTAACAAATTCTGCCTCTTTGAGGTGATTGAATTTAGGAAGACCGCTCGCCACGTAGTTGGAACTGGTATTGAAGTCACCGGCTAGCTGAGCGACCTCGGTCAAGGCCCGGCTCAGTGCCTTTTGGGGACCGGGGGTTGTGCCGGCGGTCCAGACTATTTCGCTCTTTTGGGGAAAGGTGAAAGGGTCATAGGCAAGCACTCCCACGCTGGGGATGCCTGTATCGAGCGAAAAGTCGGATACGAAGAGCTCCACACCCGCGTCTCGGTATTTACCGATCATCTCCAGGACAAGGGGATCAGTGACCGAGCCGAGATCAATGGCAGGGGTCTTGAGCCTGTTTTGGCTAACTAGGGATGAGACATGCCTTTCCACTATCTCGCAGACCCCCTGACTCACTGCCTCCTCCACACAATTGCCTGCCGAGGGGCCATTGAATTCATTGATGGTAAAAAACCAGTTAAATGGTATGAGAACTTCCTCTTCCCTGGTCATGTTGTAGGCCCAGGTCCATTTTAGTGGTAGCCGTGAAAAGACCTCTCGGGTCGCGTCCAGTTCATCGGAGTCGTCATGTACGGATTGGGCAATGGCCTCAAAGGGGAGGGCCCTATCTCTGATGTTTCCATATTCTTCCAAAAAGAAATTCTTCTGATCCTTACAAAAGCAAAAAAAACTGAATCTCTCGGCCAGTTCCATGACGGCGCTGGCCTCTGATTGGTGGGGTGTCCCCCCCTTTCCCATCTGTTTTTTTGTCCCGATCACCTCCTCAGCGTCACGGCCACATACACTGAAATAGATTGGAATATCAAGCCGGCCGTTGTCAATCCTGACCGTCTCTTCCAGGATATCGAGGTTCACCGCTTTCAGCTTCTCCCGGAATCTCTGAACAGTCTCTTCCGGGGTGAGGATCTTGTCTTGATCCAGGGTATAACCCTTGAAGGCATCTTGCAAAACAACCTTATATTTATTCACGTTATCCTTTTCCTCTCTCATTCTCTAAAGCTCGGTTCAGGCCTCCCGATACATAACCTTCCAGATCAACGGAAATCCTTTATTTCATCCACGTTGGCGCCATGGGCCACATGCCCTAACCCCATTTGCCTTGCAATTCCAAAAAGGGATTGGATCATCTGTTTTTTGCAGTGATAGCAGGGCTCGGGGGTATTGGATACGAAGTCAAGGAGATCCATGACTGTTATTCAGACGGCAGGGCCTGGGCAATCCTTTTGCCAAGTTCCCGGCAGGCCTCAATCCCTTCCTCATCTGGTACATACTGAACCTTGAGACCAGGGTCAATGACGTCGAACTTCATTGCTTCCAATTGCTCACTGATCAGCTTTACGGCCTCTCCGCTCCAGCCATAGGAGCCGAAGGCAGCCCCCACCTTGTCTTTGGGCTTTAGGCCTTTCATATAGGTCAAAAAATCGCTCACAGTGGGAAAGACTCCGTTATTCAGAGTGGGGGAACCGACGACTATCGCCCCTGCATCGAGCACTTCTGTGATGATGTCGCTTCGGTGGCAGGACCTCAGGTGCATGGGTTTCGCATCCACCCCTTCTTCCCCGAGCGCTTCGACCATGGCATTGGCCATCTTTTCTGTGCTGTGCCACATGGTGTCGTAAATGACGAGGGCCTTTCTCCTGGGTTTCTGCCGGCTCCATTCCACATAGCTGTTAATGATCTTTCCAGGATCCTTTCTCCAAATAATCCCGTGGTCAGGGCAGATCATATCCAGCTCCAGTCCCATCTCTGTGACATTGTCCACCAGTTTCAGGATAAGAGGAGAGTAAGGCAGCAGGATATTGGCGAAGTATTTCAGGGCGTGTGGCATGATGGCGTCACCGATTTCGTCGTCAAACCTCTCAAGACCTGCGTAGTGCTGTCCAAAGGCATCGCTGGAAAACAAAACCTTTTCCTCTTTTAGGTAGCTGAACATGCTATCGGGCCAATGAAGCATTCGGGTCTCCAGAAACGCAAGGGTCTGTTTGCCTAAGCTCAACTCACCTCCGTTTTTCACTGGCCGGTAGTTCCATTTCTGAGGAAAGTGTTTTGAGAGGTTCTTTTGTCCCATCTGGGAGCAGTAAAGCGGCTTGTCTTCCCCAACCTTATGCATAACCCTCGGGAGACCGCCTGAATGATCCATTTCCGTATGGTTGCTTATCACATAATCGATCTTCTTGGGATCAATTACCTGGCTGATCCCGTCGATCAGTTCATCTGCAAACTCCTTCTTGACGGTATCGATGAGCGTGATCTTGTCATCTAAGATAAGATACGCATTATAAGTGGTTCCTTTATAAGTGGAATACCCATGGAAATCTCTGATATTCCAGTCAATTGCCGCCAAACAATAGATATCCTTTGAGATCTCAATCGGTTTCATTTCTTATCTCCTCGCAATTTTCAGATTGATATCCAAACACCCATATTGTGGTATGAAAAACAAGCCTTCTCATTTAGGGAAAATCCACGGATTGGTCAAGCCTTTTTTAGCCTTGACAAGGCTCCTTTTGCCAGATCCATCACAGGGACGACCTTGAGCTCCCGGCCCCAGTAGAACTCCACCTCCGAGCTATCGCCCAAAAGCCCTTCAACCCGTGAACATGCCTCATCTGCCCCCAGCAGCCCAAGGGCCCATGCAGTAAGGCCCCTAAGAGAGGCACCAGACCCGTTTAGGAATGGCAGGAGGTGCGGGATAGAGTCGGCTACCAGACGGGAGTAAGTCTCAGCAACACGGGCTATACCCCAGACAGCACCCTGCTGCAGCGGCTCATATTCAAGGAAATTCCCATCCTCTCTCACATAGGATACGAGGACTTCGGCATACTCCCGGGGCGAGGCCAACATGACAGGCCATGATCTCCCCCATGGTCTCGGGACAACCCCAGCCGATGCCACCCGACTCATCATTTAACTGCCACATTAGACGCCGCATAATGACGCGTGCCGCCTCCATGTCAAGGCCGGCAAGCTTTGCCACCACAACACCGATGGCCGTGACAGAGGCCCACTTTATCTTGAGGTCGGTGCTGAGAAGGAGGGACAATAACGGGTTGATTACCTGACGGGCAGGCATCTGACAAAGGGCATCCAATGCCTGGCCCAGTTCCCCTGAACCGAGAAGTTCCAAGACCTCTCTTTTGAGTTGACGACCACTCCGCCTCTGGGGTGACATGGTGCCTCTTGAAAGCTATAGAAAGTCCGGCTCTGATCCCGGTCCCGGCCCTCTTGTCAACATTTTCCCCTTGTGAGTTCTACCAACATTGGGTAATTAGAGACTTACATATTTTGTCGATTTTCCCCATCCCAATTACCCTTTGCCAGGGTGTTTAAA
>JAUUVE010000277.1 GCA_030589715.1 Desulfobacteraceae bacterium
AACCACCGTTCCATTATTCCACCATTCCACTATTCCATGCGCGAGGCAAAAAACCGATGCCTCGAAAACCCCTCATATTTTCAATGAGTTGTAGGATTTCAGACACGTTCAAAAGTGTCTCTGGATTCACCAATCTTCGGCTTAGGAGGTATTGGACATGAAAAGATACATCATTATTGGGAATGGAGTTGCAGGGACCACTGCTGCGGAAAACATCCGAAAACTGGATCAAGAGGGGACGATTATCATCCTTAGCAACGAGGATCTTTCCTTTTATTACAGGATCAGACTGAACGAATATCTTTCAGGCGATCTTAAGGAGGAAGATCTCCTGGCAAAAAAGGCCGGGTGGTATAAAGAACATAAGATAGATCTGAGATTGCAATCGCCTGTTGTCAGCGGCGATCCTCAAAAAAAGGTGGTGGTTGCCAAAGACAACGAGGAGTTCTCCTACGATACGGTGCTGATCGCAACCGGGAGCCACTCATTTATACCCCCTATTACGGGATCCGAAACAAATGGCGTCTTTGCCATCCGGTCCATTCAGGACTGCCGGGAAATCACCGGTTGGGCCAAGAAGGTAGAGGACGTGGTGCTCATCGGTGGAGGCCTGCTTGGCCTTGAAGCCGGAAACGCACTCCTAAGACTCGGACTCAAGGTCACTGTGGTGGAATTCTTTCCAAGGCTCCTGCCAAGACAATTGGATGTGGATGGGGCCAAGAGGCTCCAGGCGATCATGGAAGGGATGGGATTCTCTTTCCGGCTTGGCGCCAAGACCCAAGAGATCACCGGCGATAATCTGGTGACAGGTGTCTCATTAGAAGGAGGCGAGAGCCTAAGTGCCCAGATGGTCATAATATCGGCAGGTGTGCGCCCCAACATGGAACTTGCCCAGCCTTTGGGCCTTGAGACGGACAAAGGCATTAAGGTGGATGAGCGCCTTCGGACCAACCAGCCAGATATCTATGCCGCGGGTGACGTTGCCGAGTTCAGGGGTATGCCCTATGGAATCTGGCCTGCGGCAATGGAGCAGGGGAAGACAGTCGGGACAAACATGGCAGGCGGGGATTCGGTCTACAAGGGAACCACTATGGCCAACACCCTGAAGGTGGTTGGTGTGGACCTCGCCTCAGCAGGAGAGATCGACGCAGAGGGGAAGTTCGACTCCAAAATGGTAAGGGATGAAAAAATCTACAAGAAAATAGTGCTTGATAATAATCTGATCATAGGCTGTATCATGCTCGGGGACAAAAAGGGGTTCAACCAAATAACGCAAATGATGTCTGAAAAGCGGGACGTTAGAGAGATAAAAGATCAGCTCAAGGCGGAGGGATTTGATTTAGGAGCCTGATATCAGCCTTATGTCAAAAACCCCCATCACCATCCAGGAGATCCTTGGCCAAGATGGAATGCTCGCCCATTCCCTTAAGGGCTTCGAGTTTCGCTCCTCCCAGATCCAAATGGCCCTTCTGGTAAAGGAATGCCTCCAAAAAAAACTCCCTGCCGTAATAGAAGGCGGAACAGGCACCGGAAAGACCTTTGGTTACCTTGTGCCTGTCATCTTGAGCGGGAAAAAAGCGGTCATCTCCACCGGAACCAAGAACCTTCAGGAACAGATCTACTTCAAGGACCTGCCCCTTATACAGGATGCCACCGGCCTCCGGATCGATGCCATGATCATGAAGGGCAGGAGGAACTATCTCTGCCTTCACAGATACCACCAATACCTTTCCCAGGCCTCTCCATTAACACCAGGCCTGCAAGAGACGAGGCAGAGGATAGAAGAATGGCTCAGTGAGACAGAGTTCGCGGATCGATCAGAGCTTGCCTGGTTGGCAGATGATGACACCTTGTGGGATAGCATATCTTCTTCATCGGACCAGTGTCTAGGTGCGGAGTGCATGTTTCTGGAGGACTGTTTTCTTGGCAGGCTCCGGAGCAGGGCCGCCAGGTCCAAGATCATTATTGTAAACCATTATCTCTTCTTTGCGGACCTAAAAGTGAAGAAGGGGGGATTCGGGGAGATTATCCCCCGATTCCAGGTGGCCGTGTTTGACGAGGCCCACAAGATAGAGGAGATAGCCACTTCCTATCTGGGAGATAGCCTGAGCACCAATCAATTGGTTGAGCTGGCAAGCGATATAGAAAAAGAGATCAAGGACCTGCCCGATCTGGACAAGACAAAGCCAAAAAGGCATCTGAACGCCATCAAGGCCGCATCAGAGCATTTGAGGGGCTTTTTTGATGACCAGGGGGAAAAGGGCATTCTGGACGAGGAGACCCTCTTGAATCTAAGGGAAGGCCCTGCCAGGGAAGCCATTGGAGGACTCAGATATATTCGAGAAGACCCGGGCCTCAGGGAGATTGAAAGCCTTACCCTCCAGACACTTCTGGCCAGGGCGGGTGAGCTGGGCCAGCTATTGGAAGAGATCCTGAGGACAAGGGACACCGGTTGGTTGAACTGGTATGAAAGGCGAAAGAGGAGCCTCTTACTCCATGCCTCACCCCTTGACATATCGGAGCGCCTCAATGAACTCCTGTACAAAAAGGTGCAGGCCGTGATCTTTACCTCTGCCACCATTTCTACAAACGGGAACTTTGACTATATCCGCTCGCGCCTTGGACTTCATGACAAGGCCCTTGAATCTATATATCCCTCCCACTTCGATTTTGGGCAACAGACACTAATGTACATTCCCGGAGATCTGCCCATCCCAAGTGACCCCAATTTCGGGCCACAGGTTGCCGGGAGGATTATGGATATATTGAAGATAACAGGAGGCAGGGCCCTGGTCCTCTTCACCAGCTACCATAACTTGAACATAGCCTATCAGATATTAAGGGACAAGATCCCATACCCTATCCACAGACAGGGCGATGCCCCCCGGACGGTACTCTTGGATGAGTTCAGAAACGATATCCATTCGGTCCTCTTGGCCACAAGCTCCTTCTGGCAGGGGATAGATGTGCCGGGCGAGGCACTCAGCTGCCTCATTATCGACAAACTGCCCTTTGACTCCCCGGGTGAGCCTCTGGTCGCTGCAAGGATCAATGTCATACGCAACCGAGGAGGCAACCCCTTCTTTGAATATCAAGTCCCATCCGCCATAATCTCCCTAAAGCAAGGTCTGGGAAGACTCATAAGGAAGAACTCCGACAGGGGCATATTGTCTATCCTCGACAAAAGGATCATGACCAGCAGATACGGGAAACTGTTTTTTCACAGCCTCCCGGAGATCCCAATAAGCCATAACCTCTCAGATATAAGCAGGTTTTTCGATTAAAGCCAAAGCGGTTAAAGAAATTACTTGCACCCATTCATCCAATGGAGCATTTTAAGAAATGACTGACTTACTTGATCCGATGATCATGGAGAAAGGAGGGGAAGCGAATGGAGATCACAAGAGAACATCTGAGAGATTTTTTGGAATATAAGGCTAAACAATATGAATTAGAGGGGCAAATAGATGACCATAAATGGGAGATTGAAACTCTTGAGGAAAAAAAGAAACGCCTTGATGAGCAAAATAAGCATCGTCTTAGCGAGGAGCGTCTAAGAGATGAAGCGGAAAAGGTGTTAAGAATTTTGGCAGATAATTTTGAGGAATTTGGTTACGATAATGATCTATATTTCAGTTTATATTTTAATTTTCTTCTCTGTGAGTATGAGAGGGTAATGAAAATATGCCAAGAGGAAAAGATAGCCTGTTTTAAGTCGAAGATCGGAATCACCCAAGAGCTCGAAAAATCGGTAAAAGAATGGATAGAAAAAAGTGAAGCCAAATTCGGCAAAATGGATAAAAAAGGTTTGATTCATAAAATACATGGTTGAGATATGAGGATACGGTAAAATTTCAAATAATGACAACCACTTAATGAGGTCTGTAATTAAGGATATCAGCCGTTTTTTCCAAACAGATCATGGGCAGAAGGAAAACGAAAGGAGCAACTGAATGCCCCCTAAGAAATGGGAAGTGACATCCAGCAAGCGTGATAAATCATATCG
>JAUUVE010000136.1 GCA_030589715.1 Desulfobacteraceae bacterium
AAAGGACAAAGGAGACCGCAAAGAGGCTCTTTGGAAAAGGTATCCGGATGGATCCACCTTACTTGATGTGGAAGGAATTTGATAGGGGTTTGGCCAACGATTTTTCAAAATTCATAACAGGCAACCTCTATTCCCGCACTGTTCTTACGTTGCCGGAAAGGCAGATGGTTACATGTGCCATGCTGGCGGCGATCCGCGCGGGTGATGAATTGAGGCTCCACGTAAATGCTGCCTTAAATGTGGGGTGCGATCCGAGAAAACTTGCAGAGGTCTTTTTTCAGGTGGCTACTTATGCTGGTATGCCGGCCGTCAACGAGGCCCTTTCGATTTACCGGGATGTCCTCAAAGAGCGGGGAGAGTGGCCGATCCAAGGCTGATGGGGTTGCTTACGCCGCCCCCCGGGAAATCACGCCGCAAGCCTAAGCCGCGCTTCCACAATATCCCTTCGAGGAGAGGAGCATCTGCCGCGTTTATCTGAGCACTCAGGAATTTATCAGGCGGTATCAAAATGACGAAATTGAAGAATATTTCCGGTTCGGGGGGTTAACAACCAGGGCATTTTTTGTTGCACCCGAAGCATAGCAGGTGGAGGTGGTCGCAAAAGTATACGCTCGTGGTGCTTTCTCGACAGCCCTGGCAGACAAGGGGATCCATTGCCTGCGTTACAGGGTTGTATGTCAGAGAGACGTTCCTTCTGTTTCTTCCCAATGATACCCTGTAGAGCACCCTTACGGCCGGCGTTCTGATGAACATGGCAGCGCACGGCTCAGCCTTGATCCTGATGCTGTATTTTTTAAACAGGTCATCCCTTTTTCTTTTGAGTTCATCGGGAAGAAGGGCTATCTTTCCCTTCCGATCCCTGATGATTTCGTCTGACAGGCTCGGCCTTTCAAGGCTCTTCTCCATTTCCCTTTTCAGGGCATCGTAATACTCCTCCAGATTGGCCACGTCCCTCCTGAAACGCCTGTTCATGCTTTGTTCAAAGGAATTGATCTCTTCTGCCAATATTTCCCTTAATTGATCCTCAATACCATCCATGATCTTCTTTAGCATGCCCTCTTTCCGGGAGGATTTCGGGGGAGTCTTAAACTCCTTGGGAACACTCGAGATCATGTCCGCCATACCTGGGATAAAGGCACCTGTCTCATAGCTAAAGACGAGTTGCAGGAGGCCCTGTTTTTGTTCATCGCTCTGGGCCAAATACCGACAACTCAGAAAAATGTAGTCTGTCTTGATAGCTGCCGAAGATTCTACCTGGCCAACCGACTTGAAGAAATGGAACTGTTCATCGATCAGTCGGTCAAACCCCTGGGTCTTGAGATAGTCAAACTCGAACTGGCATGTAAGTATCGGCACCCGGGCACAGACCGCATCCACCATTTTTTCGAGCAAAGGGGAGCCGTAGCCAATGGAATACACCCCTTCAGCATCAGGGTCCGATCCGTTTCCTATTCGGATGTGATCGGGTGTCGCCAGGAATTGCGAGAGTTCCCCTGGCAGGAGCGCCTCAAATCCGTCCCTGTCACGTTCAAGGACTGCCCCTTGATTCTCAAGAAAACGGATAGCAAACTGATCCAGTTCGGGATCGGGCTTAAAGCTCATAGTTTTCTCCGAAGAGTTTTTTATCCAACTGTTTTGTCTTGTGATAGCTGGTCCTGGCCTGCTTGAGCCTGCTTTCCAACTGACCAAAGCCCTTTTGCCTCTCTTTCTCCGATCCCGAATTGATCCAGATGTCAAAGATCATTTCTGAGAACTCCTGATCCCCCCTGATCCGGCCCAAAACCATGTCGATCTCTCCTATGACCATTTCGAACATGTTGATCTTTTTGTCCAGAATCTCCAGAATGTAATCCTCAACACTGCCGGCGGCGCAAAGATTGTATATGGTCACTTCCTTTTCCTGACCGATACGGTGGATACGCCCGATCCGCTGCTCTATCTTCATGGGATTCCATGGAAGGTCGTAGTTGACCATCTGATGGCAGAACTGGAGGTTTCGGCCCTCTCCGCCAATCTCAGTGGACACCAGGATGTCTCTTTCTTCTCTGAAGGCCTGCATCTGCTCGTCCTTTTTGCGGTTGCCCATCCGGCCATGGAAAAGGGCACAGGGGAATCCGTGCCATTCCAAAAACTCGGATACCTGCTCAAGAGTGCCAAGGTACTTGACAAAGACCAGCTTTTTCCCGGGAGAGGCCTTGATCAGCTTCAGGAGCATCTTGTTCTTATTGCTCTCGTCAAGGGATCGGCACATATTGTTTATGGACCGAATTTCCTTTTCATGTTTCAAGAGCATGTCCTGTTTTTGGAGGATACGGGAACAGGTAAGGCTTACGGCACGGGGCGATGATCCTGCCTCTTCCATAAGGGTCTTTAGTAAAAGCTTGTGCCCTCCGCCATTGGTTGCATTCATTTCTCTTACCAGTGCGGAGATTCTTTCATAAAGAGCCAGCTCCAGTTTACTGGGTTCGACCTTGATGGTCTGGGCGTATCGGGGGGGGATGTCAATTTTTGCTACGGCCCTGGTATTGCGTATCATAATCTGGCCAAGGAGTCCTTTGAGCTGATTGCGGTTTCGGGGATCAGTCGGATCGCCCCGGGTCATAAACTCCTTTCTAAATTCAGAGGCGGTCTTTAACTGCCCCGGTTTCAGAAGGGTCACCAGATTGTAGAGTTCCATGAGATTGTTTTCCACGGGGGTGGCCGTAAGGAGCAGTAAGAACCTCTTTTTCAGGCCATTAACCAATTTCCAGTTAAGGGTGTTTCGATTCTTCAGGTGATGGGCCTCATCAACGATGACCATGTCATACTCCCTTTCGGTCACCACTGAGAAGTTCTTTTTTGATTTGGCGAGGTTGATGGAGGAAAGTATAAAAGGCTCTTTCCAGAATGATTGGCCCCCCGTGCGATATGCCGGATCATCGGTAGAGGGAAAGTCCAGATCAAACTTGGTCTTAAGTTCTTCCTTCCACTGGCTCACAAGCGGGGTAGGGGTCAGGATCAGGGCATTTTTTACCATTCCCCGTTGGATGTATTCCTTGAGTACCATAAGGGCCTCAATGGTCTTACCCAGACCCACCTCGTCGGCCAAGAGTGCACGGCCACGAAAGACCTTTAAGACCTTTTTTGTGGTCTCCTCCTGGTACCAGAACGACCGGACATCGTTGAGACCGCCAAGACAGATCAGGTTCTCAAAGGTCTCTTTGAACCGGATGCCATATCCCTGAAGGGTGAGTTCATATTCTTCCAGGGAAGTGAACCGCCCATCTCGCACGGCTCGTTCCAGGGGGCGCGGATTCACCTCGAAGGTTACGGGGATCCCGGGGAGCGGTTTTTTTTCCGGACGTGGATCAGCGATTGCCACCCCTTCTATCTTGCTTTCCGCAGGCATTACAGGCTGGGGAGGAGGGGAAAAGGTGTCTTCCGGCTTCACAGTGGCTGGTGGCCTTTGTGTTGCCTGTAAAAGGCGCTGGCAAAGCTCTTGACATTCCAGCAGGGAGTCTAGGCGCGATTTCTTTTTTCGGCCTCTTGTTTTTGCGAGTCGCGGTAGGGTCTCTTCAATTATCTCCAAGGCCTGCTGGTATCTACCTTCATTTTTTAACAAGTTGCACAAAAGGCCTATTTGATCAAAATTTACGCGGTTATTGTTATAGAGCCCCAGGAGGGCCCTCAGTTCAATGTCGGGCCTATTCATCTCATATGCGAGACGCCCCATCTCCTCAAAGCATTCTTCATTTTTGGGGTCTAAGCGGGAGGCCTTTTCCAGAAAGGATAGGGCCTTGTCTAATTTGCCGGTATCCCTGTGCCACAGGGCCTGATAAAAGAAAAAATCAGCCTTTTCCCTCTGGAAGGAAGTGGCCACCCTCTGCCGGCGTTCTTGCTGTTTTGCCTTCCGCTTGATCCTTTGTTTTTCCGCTTTTGTCTTGGCCATGCGTTATCAGAAATCATTCCCGGGACAGCCCCAGTTCTTTCCTTAGCTTGTTGAAATCGAAAATAAATTGAGGGTTCTTAGCCCTCGCCTGGAGGTTTTCCCAGTCTTTTACAAGAGAGATCACCTGCCTTTTGCCCTCTGGTTCCTTGACCGCTTCTTTCGGGGTCCGATTCCCAAGGAGAGGCACTTTGGTGTCGGCCCAGTTCATGTACATCTTTTCCAAATGTTCTCTTAGTTGGGCCTGCCCTTCCTCCGAGAGGTCATGGATGTCCAGGGCTTCGGAGTCTTCCCTCCATCCGGATCGGGTCTTTCCCTCTAGTTCAACCTTTCCCAATGGTTCCGAGGATGTCTTTCTGTGGGTTATCAAGTCGGGCAGGGCCTCTTTCAACTTTCTTCTCAACTGGTTATCACGCCCGGCGCTGTTACACTCTGTCTCAATGTATTTCCTCCTGACCTCTATCCTCCCTTTTGTTATATTATCCAAGGGAGTATCAGGCCCGGCTTGGACAACCCAGGTGAAAAGGGCCTTATCTCTTGTTTTTTCCGTTGCAGGTTCAAATTCCGTGATTCTTGAAAGTCTTTTCAAGATATCGGGGCGATGGGAGGGATCGAACTCGTATACAGACTTTGTGAAAACAAGCTCTTCACCATCTGTGTTTCGCACTTCAGGCAGGGCGGATGTAAATAAATGATCCACCAGATCCTGGTAAAACCAGATCAGATCGAGGTCCATGTCGAAGAGTTCGGCCAGGGCCTCATCTTCTTCCAATTCATGGAAGTCAGAACCGAACTCGTCCAGAATTGTGTCTCTGGCCTTGGCGGGGAGGGAATAGGGCCCCGAGATATTAAGCGTACAGACTCCGTCCACTTCCATCGTGTTTCCCAGAATGATGTCCCACTTATGCAGACACTCTGAAGCGCTGACATCCTCAATAAAGCGCACCCTGCCCAGAAGAAGGTCCCTTGCGAGCACGCCCTTATGCGCTTCGATATCTTCAATCTGCCAGAAACTCAAAGGGTCCGCCAAGGCGGCCTGGATGTATTTTAGTGAAAGGGAGTCCAGTGCGGATCGGTTATCTTGAAGAAACCTGGCACCTATTGTATGGGGAGATGGGTAATCAGATATGTCCAATCGGATCAACTCCTCATCCGGAGTCCACAAGAAAAAGAGCCAGCGGAAAAACATAATATTGTACGGGCTTTCCTGAAAATTGCCGCCCTCATCGTCTACCCTAAATTCTACCCACGCATCAATTATGGTGTCTTTTCCGTGGAGGTGGTCGGCATATTTCAAGAGCTTTGGAATCAGTTCATCGGATCTTCTCATTAAAATGTGCCGGGTCAAGGATTCAGCCTGCCTTTTCTCTTCTTTAATAAGGCAGCACTTTTTATATTTCTTCCCGCTCCCGCAAGGGCAGGGATCATTTCTGCCGATTTTCATCTTGTAGTCCTTTGGATGTTGGAATTTTTGAGAGTGTTTTCGCGGCTCTCAGATGAAAGTAAATCGCATAAAAGCATGGCTGATGGCTGGAGGTCGGTAATGATAGAATCGTCTCTTTTGAGGACAGCACTATATTGGGAAAGCTCCTCCCGTGTCAACGGAAAAGGGGGGTACAGCACTCAACCATAAACAAAATTCTATGAACAAAAAGGGGGATGTCCTTTCGATCTACCGCTGAGGTCTTCAAAGAGAGGGGGGAGTGGCCGATCCACAGACCTCACTAATTCGGACAGAAATTCCATTTCCCAATCGCAAATGTAATTCCCAGCTTTTAGCGGAAGTGTTGGAGTACTGGCCTCCGGCTTGTAGACCCTACGGCTCGGAGAGAGTAATGGAGTGCTGGAAAACTAGTTGATATTCTTAGCAATACTCCAATACTCCAACACTCCATTACTCCTTTTCACCACTGCAATTCGGGAATTTGTCTTGCGATTCTTTCATAGCAAAATTGCCGCATTTAGTGAGATCTGATCCAAGGCTGATGGGATTGCTTACGCTGCCTCCCGGGCAATCACGCCGCCAGCCTAAGCCGCGCTTCCACAATGTCCCAGGGTACCAGTACTTTGCCATCCTGGGTACGACCGATTAATCCTATACGCTCCAGTCGCCGCACATCTGTATGGACGTTTTTGTAATCGCGCTCGAGTGAATTCGCCAGGGTGCGTATACTTACCGGCCCATTTGTTCGCAGTGCCTTTCAGTAATTCTAATTTTGGTTTTCAAAATAACCGATTCTGCCTTGGTGGATCAATTCTCAAGCCGTTTAGAAGGCTGGTTGTTTGTAAAAAGGAAAAATCTTACCAACGCCAAATCAATTGAAACCTGATTTATCTGCTGGATGCCACTAGCATCAACTCTTAC
>JAUUVE010000314.1 GCA_030589715.1 Desulfobacteraceae bacterium
AAAATATCCTTCTCGTTTACCTTGAAATGTCCCATGATCCGGCCTCAATATAGCGTTTAAGAAGATGTGTTTGGCCCCTGATTCTGTATCTTCTTGTTCTTCGGCTGTTTTTCAATCATCAATCATCTATCCCTGGCCCAGACCTGATATGCATGCGAAATAGCTTGTTGTAATCCCTTGCGCAGACCACAAGGCAGATCGCACTAACGTAGAAATGTCGCACTCTCCGATCCGTAGGCGCTACGAGCCGGAGGCCAGGGCGGGCTTCAATTCTGTGGGTCTACTCCAGGTCACGAAAGTCACTGGGGATGTGAATTCTTGGACGGTTGGCCTTTTTTATGCCCAGGGCGTCATCGGCTATCAGAAGACGCATGATATTGGCCGTTCCCTCTCCCACCTGGTAGAGTTTGGCATCACGGTAATATTTTTCAACGGGCATCTCCAGGGAGTAACCCATTCCTCCATGGACCTCCATGGCCATGCCTGCTGCCTTTACCACGGCCTCACCGGCAAAGTACTTGGCTATGGCCATCTCCCGGGTGAAAGGGCGATCCTGGTCGTTCAGCCATGCCCCCCGGCTAACCAGGAGTCGTGCGGCCTCTACCAAGGATACCATCTCGGCAATGACGCCTTTTACTAGCTGGTATTCCCTTATCAGCTTTCCGAACTGGACCCTTTCATTGGCATACTTGACCGAGGCATCCAGACAGGCCTGTGCCAAACCCACTGCACCGCTGGCCACGCTGATGCGGCCCCGGTCAAGGGCTGTCATGGCCACTACAAAGCCTTGCCCCCATTTGCCCAGGAGGTTTTCTTTTGGGGCCTTTACGTCTTCTAGGTTAATCTCGGCAATGGGGGAGGATTTGTCACCCAGCTTTGGTGTCTCACGCGTAGACCAGCCGGGCTGATCGGTCTCCACCACAACAGCACATAGACCGCGATGTTTGAGGCTTCTGTCATGTGTGCCGTATACCACTGCTATGTCCGCAACGGTCCCATTGGAGATCCAGGTCTTGGCACCATTGATAAGAAAGTGATCGCCTCGATCTTCTATGCGGGTCTCAATGGATGCAATATCAGAGCCGGCATTGGGTTCTGAAAAGCAGGTGCATCCTATGTTCTTGGCACTGACTAGGCCCTGGACATATTTCTCTTTGGCCGCCATGGTGCCCCATTCCATGATGGTATATGGGACTGTCATGGCCTGGAGATTGAATAAAGGGCGGAGGCCGGAATCTCCCCGCGAGATCTCCTCGCATACCACAGAGTGGGCAAGGAAACCTGAGTCTGATCCCCCATATCTCGGAGGAAAGGCACATCCGAAGAGGCCCAATTCCCCCATTTTTGTTACCAGATCCCGGTTGAACCCGTCTTCGTCAACCCTTTGCAGGACCTCCCGCTGGGCAAACCTGCGTGCCATGTCCTGGATGGCAATCACCTCTTCACTTAATTCAAAGTCCATCTCTTTCACCTATTTTCTGCCGAAACCCATACGCATTCCCCCATCCAGCCTGATATGCTCGCCATTAAGATAGGCGTTTTCAACGATATGACAGGCCAGTGATGCAAACTCCGAGGGTTCGCCCAGACGGGGAGGGAAGGGCACCTGCATGGCCAATCGTTCCCTTATCTTTTCCGGGAGCTTGGCCAGTAGAGGTGTATCCATGACCCCCGGAAGGATGGTCATAACCCGGATTCCATTATTGGCGAATTCCCTGGCAAGGGTCAGGGTCATGGAGACGATTCCCCCCTTGGATGACGAATAGGCCGACTGCCCCACCTGACCGTCATAGGCGGCAATAGATGAGGTATTGATATATACGCCTCTTTCTCCCTTGTTGTTTGGATTATTTTCCATCAAGCTGGAGGCCGTGGCGCGGATGACATTGAAGGTGCCGATCAAGTTTATCTGGATGGTACGGTTGAACGCCTCTAAAGGCATAACACCTTTCTTACCCACTACCTTAATATCTCCTCCAACTCCGGCGCAGTTCACAACAACCTGAAAGGTCCCAAAGGCGTCTTTCACCTTTTCAACAACCCCGTCCACCTCCTTTTCATTGGAGACATCCCCCGGGCAAAAGATGGCGGCATCTCCCAACTCGGAAGCCAGCCGTTCACCCATTTCCTTATCCAAGTCGAGAAGGGCCACCCGGCCTCCTCTTTCGACCAGGGCCCGGGCCGTGGCCTCTCCCAGGCCGGACGCGCCACCTGTAATAATCGCAACACTGTTCTTTATATCCATAATCTCATTCTCCTTTCAGAACACTAATTTTTCCGGCTACCGTCCGGATTGTATTCATACCAGCCTTTACCCGTCTTACGGCCCAAATGACCAGCCCTGACCTTACGCCTCAAGATAGAGGGGGGGTGAAAGCGAATGTCCTTTTCTTCCTCGTATACGTTTTCGTAGGCCATTAATTGTACCTCCAGCCCCACCATGTCCGAGGTCTCAAAAGGCCCCATCCTTCTGCCAAAGGCAAGTCGCATTCCCTTGTCAATGTCCTGAGGTGTCGCCACACCCTGTTCCACCAGCCGCATGGCCTCCATATTAGACAACATATTGATGCGATTTAAAATAAAACCGGCAATATCCCGGTTCACCATAATAGCTTCTTTGCCGATAAAACGGACGAAATCGGCCCCGTATTGAAAAGTCTCGTCACTGGTGATGATGCCTCTTATGACCTCCACCGCCACCATCATAGGCACGGGGTTGAAGAAATGGAGCCCTACAAAGTTCTCAGGGCGGCTCAATACCGAGGCTATCTCCGTGATGGGTATGGCCGAGGTGTTGGAGGCCATGATCGTCTTGTCTCCCACCACGGAATCGATCTTCGTGAAGACCTCGTGCTTTACCTCCAATTTTTCGAAGACTGCCTCAATGACCAGGTCCGCCTCAGAAGCTGCTTCGTAATCAGAGGATGTCTGGATGCGGCCCATGACCGTATCAAGGTCCTCGGAGATCTTGCCCTTCTCTACGAATTTGGAGACCGACCACTCTATGTTCTTGAGGGCCTTGTCCAGTAAGTCCTGGGACACGTCAGACATGACTACTGAAATTCCCCTTTGGGCGCAGACCTGGGCGATTCCATTCCCCATGGTCCCTGCACCCACCACAAAGACATTGCTAATATCCATCCTTTCACTCCTTTCCGTCAAATATCTAAGTGATTGAGCCACGTCCTTTCGGCCTCCGCCCTGGAGGGATCGTTGATCCTATGGCTCGGAGAGCGCGGTCTGTGATAATTGGCCTGCCTGAAAAAGACGCCTCGCGCTATTGGAGTGGTGGAGTATTGGAGTGTTGATCTAAGGACCGGACAGGAAGGTAATAATAAGAGATTTCGGGCCTGTTCTGTGTTCTGTCGTAGCAAGGGTACAGCATAAATTGGTTTTTCCATTACTCCATCACTCCACTACTCGAGACAACTAAAGCAATACACTATTAGTTTTGTAACACTTTAAGGTTTTCAAATACCCACAAGATAGCTCCATGGTTTTGCCTCTTCCTATACCACCTGTTTCAAAATACGGCAATCCTGAACACACATCGGCCAAGGCATTATACATCCTAGGCCCTTGCAGATGGGGGATTATGGAAGTGCTCCTAGTATCATGAAAGAATGCTGCTGCGCAGTTATTTTCCTTGAAACGTTGGTTTTCTCTTTTCAAGGAA
>JAUUVE010000082.1 GCA_030589715.1 Desulfobacteraceae bacterium
GCGGTCATCCTTCAATGACCTGATCAAGAAGCTTGAGGCCAAGGTGTCAGGAGATTAACCCGATGATCGGTGCAGGAAATCAAGAAGTGAAGATCGGATCTTGTAGGCGGCATAAGCAAAGGAGCTAGCAATAGATGGAAAGTCTCTATCGGGTCTTCATTGCGATATGTTGGCTCAACCTCCCAACGCTTCCTTGCTACGCTGGGGAAACGCCAGGATCGTTGAATCCGCCGCAACAGGCAGGGTATTTCATGGCACCGGACGGGGAGGTTGACTATTCAGGGTTGGGAACCGATTTAGAAGAAGGGTATTCCGAAATGCCCTTGGTAGACCCGACCGCGGGCTTTGAGCTTACTCGGCTCCGCGATACCGAGGAAGTGGAACTTGATTCAGACGACTGGGCAGAGCCTGTTGAGGATGAAGAACTGATCCCCGATCCTCTCGAACCTATGAACCGTGTCTTCTTTCAATTCAACGACAAACTGTACTTCTGGATACTCAAACCCGTTAGCACCGTATACGAAAAAGTATTTCCTGAGCTAGCAAGGGTTTGCATCCGTAATTTTTTCTCCAATCTGTATATGCCTATTCGTGCGGTCAATTGTCTGTTGCAGGGCAAGTTCGAGGGATTCGGAAAGGAACTGGTACGATTTATGGTTAATTCAACTGCCGGTTTCATGGGCTTCCAGGACGTGGCGAAACATGCGCTCCACTGGGACAAACAAGAAGAAGACTTTGGCCAGACGCTAGCCTTTTACGGGATTGGACCCGGGTTTTATATCAACTTACCCGTTTTGGGGCCCTCAACCCTTCGGGACACGGTGGGGTGGGTAGGAGACCAATTTGTCAATCCCCTCGATATTCTTGGGGAGAGCTGGGCTGTCAATCTATCAATCAGGGCCTCCGACTTGGTCAACAATACTTCTCTTAGACTGGGGGAGTATGAATCCTTTAAGAAGGCCGCGCTGGACCCTTATGTGGCACTGAGAGAGGCCTTTTGGCAGTACCGAAAGAATCAGATCGAAAAATAAGGTGAGCTTGCCGAACCAGCAATGCCAAATAGCCAAAAGGAGATTCTGGTGCTTTTGTTAACAACCTTGTGCCCTTGACAAGACAATGAATCTAGTTCATAATCGCCTTCAAAAAAGGTGATTGTGAAATGAAAGGGCAAACCCGTCGAAAGGCGGCGGCGCAAGGCCATGGGTCTAAAGCCGTAAGGCCATGACAGCCGGTTGCCGAACGAGGGTTGCCCTGTGAGACCCCTTTGGGCATCCTTGCCCAGGGACGTTTCTGATTGGTTGGCCTCTAGGAAGAGCAGGCGCTGAAATCATCTTCCAGAGGGTGTATCCTTGGGTGTAATCCAAAGGAGCAGGAAAGTTGTCGCGCATATACCCTATAGGCGGTGGAAAAGGAGGTACAGGAAAAACGGTTATCGCCGCAAACCTTGGTGCACTGATTGCAAAGCAAGGGAAAAGCGTGGTCTTGGTGGATTTGGATCTGGGTGGGTCAAATCTTCATACATGTTTGGGAATGAGAAATCCAAGGATCGGGCTGAATGAATTCCTAAACAAGACATGTAAAAAACTTGATCAAACGGTTGTATCTACTGCAATTTCCAATCTCTTTCTTGTGAGCTCGGTAAACTGCTCCCTGGAAGTTGCTAACCTATTTTTCGCACAGAAACAGAAAATAATCAGAGCGATTCAAAGACTTCCTTACGACTACATTTTTTTGGATCTGGCGGCTGGTACCAATTTTAATACCATCGATTTTTTCCTGGCCTCAAATGAAGGCCTGTTCGTATTCACGCCTGAACCAACGTCGATCGAAAACGCTGCCCGTTTTATCAGGACGGTCTATTTGAGAAAGGTAAAGCAGGTCCTAAAGCAACGCGCTTTTCTTGAGATCGTAAGGGAAATCATTGCAAACATGAAGGATAGGAATGCGAACGTCAAATCGTCTGATATAATTGAGGCCCTGACGGAAAAAGACCCTGCCAAGGGCAAGTTATTGCTGGAGAGATTAAGTGCATTCAGATTCAAGCTCATCCTGAACCAATTTGAAAAGAAGATTGATGAGAATCTCGGAGAAAAGATAGAAAAGGTTTGCAACAGGCATTTTCATTCCGACTTTCAATTCCTGGGGAAGGTCAGTTATGACGAAAAGGTCCACGATTCGGTCCTGTCCAGTAGGACATACGTTACCAAATACCCGTATACCGTAACGGCCCTGAACTTACAAAATATCGTTGACAAACTAATTGGGAAAGACCAACCAGTCTCCGACAGGTACCAAAGGTATCATGAATAAATTTGAAGAATTGAATCTTTACGAAATCTTGGGAATTCCTTTGAACGCCTCCTATTTTGAGATCAGACAGGCATATAAGGAAGAACTTTCGATCTACGACGAAGACTCCGTGATTTCCTACTCCTTTTTCTCGGATGATGAAAGGGCCGAGATCTTGAAAAAGATCGAGGAGGCATTTCTTACATTAATGGATGAAATCAAAAGGGGAGAATATGACAGGGCCCTCGTTGATGCAGGAATTGCTGACGTTTCTATCCTGAGTAAAAAAGGTCAAAAAAAGCCGATACCCCTTTTTCAAATGGGTAGGCCCGCAGAATATAACGCCCTTGTCAAAAGGGTGAAAAAAAGGGTCGAAGAGAAGGATGTGACAGCCATATCGACTGAAATCCTCTCAAAAGAGGTGATTTCGGGAAATGATCTTAAAAGGCTAAGAGAATCAATCGGCATAACGCTGGAAGAGGTTTTTGAAGTCGCAAGGATCCGCAAGTCTTTCCTGAAGGCCATAGAAGAGGATCAGTTTGAAGAGCTTCCTCCCATGGTCTATCTGAAAAGCTTCTTAAAATCTTACGCAGAACTCCTTCAAGTTGATGTCCAAAAAATAGTAGAGGGGTATATCAAGAACGTCCCCATCGACCAGGAGTTCGGACGGTAGTAGACCCTCTTCCGCACCAGGTCGACCTATCAAGAGGCATCTCCGTAATCGTGGGCCGATGTAAAGCACATCCCGTCTATAAAGAGGTCCTGGAATCGCTCGGTTGCGGCAAGCTCTTGGTACTGTAACTTCCTTGCAACTCTTTGGCCTTCCCTTCTCTTGTTTCTGTCCAATAAGGCCAGGCAGGAGCCGTATCCGGCCGCATTGCCCACGCCTATAACCTGAGCGGTGTGGCAGTCTGGGAGGAGATCAAGTGTGCAAGCGTCGAGGGGGTCCACATAATTACCGAATGCCCCGGCCAGCAGAATCCTGCGGATCTGCTCACCTCCAAAAAGTTCCCTCAATAAGGTTGCACCAGCGTAGAGGGCCGACTTTGCCAACTGAAGTTCAGCCACGTCTTTCTGTGTGATTACAATATCGTGGTTATTGCCGGTCTCGGATGCCCATGCCAGGACGAATTCCCAGCCATCCTTCCCTTGGTGGAGGCGGGGGGATTGAACCTCTTCGCTAAAATTTCCTTTTTTCAGGATAACTCCCCTTCTGATCATCTCTGCTGTTGCGGATATAAGGCCTGAACCACACAATCCCAACGGCCGTTTGCCATTTATCGTTTTCACCCGTACATTCAAGGTGTCAGGATCAAGCCTGACCTGCTCGATTGCCCCGGCGGAGGCCCGCATACCCCATCGGATATGTCCGCCCTCAAAGGCAGGGCCGGCAGCAGTGGAACAGCAGATGAGACGGTCTTTGTGGGCAAGAACGATTTCGCCGTTTGTTCCCAGGTCAACGAGAAGGGATGGGATCTTAGTTCTGTGAAGGCCTGTGGCCAGGATGCAGGCAATGGTATCGCTCCCCACAAATCCGGCCTTGAGGGGCAGCAGGTGGACATAGGCTGATTTTCCGACCTCAAGGCCCAGGTCCCTGGCCTTGAGATCTTGATCAGCCTGGAGGACTGGGGCATAGGGTGCCATTGCCAAATATCGAGGATCAAGGCCCATGAGTAGATGGTGCATTACTGTATTACCAACAACCGTCACCTCCATGATCAGCTCCGAGTCAATTCCAGCATCCTCCGAGGCATCTACGATCAGATCATTCAGGCATTGAACGATGGTGGTACGCAGTTTTTCCAGGCCATTCTCCTTTTCCTGACAAAAGGATATACGACTGATAACATCGGTTCCAAAGGCAATCTGCGGATTTACGGCCGATCTTACTGAGAGCCTTTCTCCTGTCTCCAGGTCTATCAGGTATCCGACCACCGTGGAGGTACCAACATCAAAGGCCATGCCCACTAGCCGGGGGGCAAATCCGGGGCAAAGGTCAATTACATCCCTCTTATTCCATATGGTCGTGGTAATTCCCTTTTTGGCTGAGGCGAGTGCGCCCGGAAGCTTTCTTAAAGCAAAGGAGTCAAGGGTGAGCCGTCTTATCCCGTATGTATTTTGAAGTTCAAGGAAGAGCCTTTCGCGGTCTGCCATCACGGAATCCAGGACCGGTGGAGGCACCTCTACAAAATGTTGTCAAACGTTTGGCCGCAAGCGCAAAGGATATGATTGTGCAGTATCTGAGGTCAAAACCACCTGGCTTCGGACCTGGCTTTCTTCGGGAATCCTCACGGTGGTAGGGCCCTTAGGTACGGTCTCGCACGCAAGGCGATAGCCCTTTTGAAGGAGCTTGCCCAGGGCTTCCCTCTCCAGCCCCGAGGGTTCAGGCAGGGGGGTGTCGGTCTCCTCTACTATCACCTTGCACTTGCCGCATATTTTCCTGCCCCCGCAGGTCGATCTGAGGGGAAGACCGATCTGTTGTGCCAATTGCAGGATATCACGGCTGCCATCGGCTACAGCCCCCTTTTTCCAGGGCATAAATAGGATCTTAGCCATTTCTTCTAATCCCTTTACCCAACATCTCCTTGATCTTTTTCACCCCGTCTGCAGCGTCTTTTGCATGTGCATCGGCCCCGCAGACCTCTTTTACAAATTTGGGTGTAAGGGCGGCCCCCCCACAAATCACCTTGACTTTTTCGGAAACATCACTGGCCTTGAGGGCCCTAACGGTTTCCTCCACAGGAGGGTCGCCGGTGGTCAGGAGAGATGAGAGTCCTACCACATCTGCCTCTTGCTCTTGTGCCCCCTCAACGAATTTATCCGCGGGAACGTTTTCACCAAGGTCTATCACCTTGAACCCAGAGCTTTCTAAAAGGAGCTTTGTGAGGTTTTTTCCGATATCGTGTAAGTCACCAAAGACAGTGCCTATGACAACTGTTCCAAAGGACCTGTCCACCTCTTTTTTCAAGAGAGGTCTGACCAGATCAACGCACTCCTGCATGCCCTTGGCCGCGATCATCATCTCGGGGACAAAGATTTTCTTTCGCTCGAACTTATCACCGACCACATTCAGGGCTGGAATAAGATAATCGTTTATCAGCTCGTCGGGGTCTGCGCCTTTATCCAAGGCCTCTTTGGTCAGTTCCGTTGCAACCCTTCTCCTGCCGTCAATGACTGCCTCTTTGATGGCCACAAGATCTGCCTTATCACCCTTTTCTTCGTCTCTCCTTGCCCTTACTGCTTCAGGCCTTCCCAGTTTTTTCCCGGAAACAGAGAGGTAATTCATGCAGAATTCGTCCTTCCCCAACAATAGGTCGGCAAGAAGGGTCGCCCTTCGCATCTCCCAGACCGTGGGGTCAGCAATGGGACAGGTCAGGCCGTTCAGGACGGCCATTGCCAGGAAAAGGGAGTTAATGGCAGAACGTTCGGGAAGGCCAAAGGAGATATTTGAGAGCCCCAGGGTCTGGTTGACACCCAGTTCATCCCGTATTAACCGAAGGGCCTTGATGGTTTCCAGGCCTGCCTTGTGGTCCGCGCTGATGGCCATGGCCAGGGGATCAATGATCACATCTTCACGGGGGATGCCCTCCTGTTCCGCCCTTTCAACGATCAGCCTGGCTATTTCCAGGCGTTTGGTCGCTTCAATAGGAATCCCTTTATCATCCATAGTGAGTCCGATGACCGCAGCGCCAAAGGCCTTGACCAGGGGCAGTACCTTGCTCAGTTTGTCCTTTTCACCATTGACAGAATTGACGAGGGCCTTGCCCTCATAGGCCTCCAAACCGGCTTCCAGGGCATTAGGGAGGGCCGAATCAATACATAGGGGGACGTCTGTGACCTCACGTATGGCATATATGGCTGCTTTCAATATCCGGGGTTCGTCGATCCCGGATATGCCCACATTCACATCCAGTATGTGGGCCCCTTCTTCCACCTGTTTGAGGGCCTCGGTCTGTACCAGTTTGAAATCCCCCTTCTCAAGGGTCTGGGCCAGATGTTTGCGGCCGGTGGGATTGATACGTTCCCCGATGATGACAAGAGGGTGCCCAAGGCCGATAACAACCGTTTTTGTGGTGCTACTCAAGGTCGTCTCCACGGACGTTCGATCTCCCTGGACACCATAGAAATATCGCTTACCATGCTTAGGGGGAACATGGCGATCTATCTTTCCATATTCTTGAGCGGTTCGGAGCGCCGTCTTGACGTTTTCGTCTGGTGTGCCATAGGTCAATCCAACGGTATCAATGGAAAAATTGTTTAGCGGGACGCCCTGATCGATCAGATTGCGTACCTCTGCCTCTACTTCCTGAGTTGTACCGTTCTTCATCAACACAGGGCTTATACGGGCGTTGACCGCCACCTGGGGGCCGAATACCTCCCTGGTCCTTTTCACATCTGACCCAAAGCCGATCTCGATAAACTCCAGATGGCGGACCTTTGCATATCCGTCCATCACCTCATTTACTGAACCGCAATGATGGATCCCAAGGGGGTGACATGCATCGGCCACTTGATTGTCGTAATCCAGGATGAATTCTTCGTAGGCCTTTAGGGAAATCTGCTCTACGGTACAATTGGGGATGACAAAGAGCCTGGGATCGCACATGGGTGTGACATCCATTGCCCCGGTACCGGTGATTTTATAGATGAATTGGAAGAGCTGAATGATGCACTCGGTACATATCCCGAGGAGATGATGGGATAATTCCGGATTTTCATAATAATCGTAGTATAGTTGATCTCCCCTGATCTTGAGGGCCAGGTTCTGGACGCCCGTGATATTGATATCACCCACCACTTTGCCATACTTGTCTTTCAGATAGTCAATCTGTTTGATAATTTCGGTCATAGGATCGGAGTTAAATATATCCGGGACCTCAAGTTTCATGACCTCCTTCTCAGAGAGGTTAAGGGGCATGGCCCAGGGGAGGGCATCATCTTTAAATACTGCCTCACAACCCAAGATGGCCGGGAGCATGACCATACCGAACGTTATCAAGGGTTTGGGCCTTGGATCCGGGTCGCCCAACCCCACATCTCCAAACCTTTCGTGGAGCCGCTTGTCTATCTCCATTCTAGCCCGGACCCGCGTTTCCGGATCAAAGTAATACTCCCTGCCAAAGGAGATTCCATAATGTTTGTAAAACCAATCAGGGTAAAAGCCCACTCCCAGTGGTATGTGATCTTGACCTGTCATAGAATTAGTCTCCTCTCCATTCCTGTTTTTGGTGAGGTGATAGGTGATAAGGGGTTGCTTTCTGTGGCCGGAAGTGTAGGAAATTTGGCATTGTGTGTCAATAGCAGATAGTGCTCATCATGTGCCTCAAAAAATCTTTACTTTCTGGTCTGGTCTGATCAGACTAGATAGTGCCTGAACGAAAAGTTATGTTCAGGCAAAATCCGAATATCGAAATCCGAATATCGAAACAAATTCAAATACCAAATGACAGAACGATGCAAACAACAAATTGAAAATACAGTATTTTGTCATTGGAGCATTTCTATTTCTGTCATTGTTTTGGATTTCGTGCTTCAGATTTAGAATTTCTGACCGAAAAACCAGGGTTTTCGGTCAAGCACTAAATTACCACAGTTCTTTTCAGTACATTTAAACCTGTGATA
>JAUUVE010000343.1 GCA_030589715.1 Desulfobacteraceae bacterium
AGATTCACCATGGGAAAAGATGTGGCCTTGAAGTGGACTCCACTCCCCGCTTTCAGGGGGATGAAATGCTCCCCGGACTGGATCCACCCTTCTCCCATTGCCGTAAATATTCTCCCCAGATGATAGACGGCCGGGTTTACCTTTTTCACCGGCCTTCCATGATCCGTCCTGGTGGCGACATCAGGCGTTGGGGCACCCTTGCCAGGGGCCCGCTGCCTTTTGGGGGTTGCCGGCTTGGCCTGTGTCACCGGCACCGGAGATGCTTTCGGCCTCTCCACCCTGGGGGGTTTTTTAGGGGGGGAGGCCTTTACGAGTTGGGAAATTAGGTCCTGCGTGACACGCCTTTTCACATATTGTGGAGGGTAAAGGGGCAATTTGATGATCTGCCCCGGAATTATCTTGTCCGGATTCTGGAGCGAAGGGTTGGTGCGTTTGAAAAGAGGGAGATACTCCTTGAAGAAGGCCTTTAGGGTGATGTTATAACGAACCACAACAATACCGCTGAGCCAGTCGCCCCGGGTGACAGTATAGTTCTCATACTTTAGTTCCTTACGAAGAGGAGGCAGAGGTTTTTTTGTCTCCGGAGGAGTCTTGTCGGCCGGATCCTCTGAATCCGGTTTGGCTTCGATGAGGATAACGATCTTTTGTCCCGGTCGGATCAGATCCAGGTTGTCCAGGGACTTGTTCAGTTTCTTTATCATCTCAAGAAGTTGAGGCAGTTCGTGTAGATCGTGCCCATTCAGCGAGCCCTTCCGCCTCAAGATCCTGGATATCCAGTCCCCCTTTTTGACGACATATCCCTGGGTCACGTATTGCTTGTCACCAAGGGTTATGGGGGTTGGATTCCGGTCCTGCAGGGCCTCAACCGGGCCAAGGAGAAAAGAAACCGAGAGCAGGGCAAAGAGGCCCAAAAAAATGTGTGTATTCCTTCTCAAATTTACACCCGTTGCCATTTACCTAGGCGTTCAGAGGTTCAGAGTTCAGAGTTACCCATTTACAAAACCCCTGCAATCAGATATAGGCTTTTAGTCAGTGGTCAGTGGTCAGTGGTCAGTGATCAGTATTGACGATTGAATATTTCGGGAACCGAAGTCCTCGGTTTTTGATAACGCTGCGGTTGAAACGCGTCAAGCGCAACGAGAAACCTTAAACGCGAATTTTGAATTACGGTGCCTATGAAAAAGATATCCGCGGTAATCTTTGACTGCGACGGCGTCATGTTTGACTCCCGTCAGGCCAATATCAATTTCTACAACCATATTCTTGATCATTTCGGCCTGCCCCCCATGTCACGCGAAGAGGTGGACTATGTCCACAGCCATACGGCCATTGAGTCCGTGGATCACGTCTTCCGCGGGACCTCATGGACGGAGGAGGCCCATGTCTTTCGGCTCCAAATGGATTATTCCCCTTTTGTAAGGGACATGATCATTGAGCCGGGGTTAAAAGATCTGTTGAATGCGATCAAGCCTCGATTTGGCCTGGCCGTTGCGACCAGCCGGAGCACTACCATAGGGGATGTGCTCAAATGGAACGGCCTTGACCACTATTTTGACATCGTCGTCTCTTCGTTAGATGTTGAGAACCCCAAACCCCATCCTGAGTCTGTATTCAAAATCCTGACCTTTTTCGGGCTCAGGCCGGATCAGGCGGTATACATCGGAGATTCGGCCGTGGACTATAAAACGGCCACGGCAGCCGGCGTACATTTCGTGTCCTTTGGCAACAAAGATCTGGACACCCCCTTCAAGACCCGGAGCATGACGGAAATGGTGGCGATCCTGGCTGCCATTGAAAACCACACTCACCATTCACCGCAGAGGCGCAGAGATCGCTGAGTTTAGGATTTGTTTGCTTTCCGCTGAGAGGGCGGAAAGCAAAAACAACTGTCCGCTTGTCCCGCCCCATGCGGGGCTCCGCTCGAGACGCAGAGTTCGCAGAGAAAGGAAAAAGAAAACCTCTGCGTCCTCTGCGTCTCTGCGGTGAAAATCCTCTTTTTCACTCCAGGTGTGATTTAAAATCCTCCAATATATATGAGCTTGGCACTGCAAAATTCAGTGCCTCATGAACCATAACGCCCCAACTTACAACCCCGACAAGTTTGCCCTCCTTGTCGAACACGGGTCCTCCGCTGTTGCCGAAGGTAACCGGTGCGGAAAACTGCACCCAGTCCCCCCTGTATTTGAACCGCGTTCTCTTCATCTTTAGTTCTTTCTTTATGTCCTTTTCCGGAAAAATGCGGCTGAAAATCCCCTTTGTAACGGTTTCTTTAAATGCCAGCAAAGGATTGCCCACGGCCCAGAGGTCCTCGCCCGGCACCAGGGTCTTTGGGTCCCTGATCTCAAGGAAGGGGGTAGGTTTGTCAATTACTATCTGGAGCAGTGCTAGATCGTGTTTGCGGCTCTTTTTCACTACCCGGACCCTGTATTTTCTTTTGTGTCCGGGAAGCTCGGCCTTCATGCTGTAAGTGACCCCTTTGACCACATGCTTGGCCGTAATGGCCATGCCCTTGTCATTGATAAAAAAGCCGGATGCCCCCCCTTTCTTGTTTTTGAGCCTGAAGGTGCACAGGACCGCGTGTTCGATGGGGCTCTTGGGTAATGTGGCCTCTTCATCTTTCTTGGGGGCAGGGGGCTCCTTAAACTCCCTCTCCTTGATATCCCCCCCGGTCCGGGTCGGGTGGGGCTTCTGGCTGGAAAAATGGATTTTCCCGTCCTTATCGCGCCAGATATAGGCCTTTCCTGCCAGTGCAGTTGCGGGGCAGAGAAACAAGAGGAGGAGCAACGAGGCAAGAACTCCATGGAAGATATGTTTTGGGATTTTGTTCATTAACCTTTGCGACTTTGCCGTTGAGAGGACGGCAAAGAGAAACTACTCAATTTAGTTAGTCGTATCAAAATGGCCTTTAAAGTTACCTTATTTGTGTGTCCAACTTAAATATTGATAAATAAAGCAATATTCAGTTATGTTAATTTATGGATGGCTATCTCTTTTTGTTTTTCGACCTCTCAACGAAAAACAAAAAAAGAAGTAACCTCTGCGAACTCTGCGCCTCTGCGGTGAAATACCTAACCGCACAGGTCGAATTTTTTTGTTCTACGTTGGGCACCATAATATAATTGCCGGATTTCTGCAATGGATCTTTCCTTCAGCATCTCATACATAGAGAATGGTTGATTTCTTCCCTTTTTTTGCATAACTTCACAGGGAACTGTTTATGGGTTCAGGTTTTCCCGCCTTTGGGCGGGATTGAAGGTGTTGAAGGCGTAAGGCACAAGGCTCAAGGCGCAAGGAACGTAACAAGTATCCAGCATCCAGTATCAAGC
>JAUUVE010000150.1 GCA_030589715.1 Desulfobacteraceae bacterium
TAGGACCCATGCTCCATCCACGGCCTTGGCCTCAGTGGTAATGGCGGCTGCATCACTGCCGGCCCCCGGTTCGGTGAGGCAAAAGGCGCCGATGTGCTCGCCCTTGATAAGGCGGGGAATGAACTGGGCAATCTGGGCCGTGGTGCCATTACGTAAAATGTTGTCGGTCAGATTGTTGTGCACCACAAGGCTGAATGCGAAGGACATGCAGCCGGAGGCGAGCTCTTCCATGACACGGGAGACTGCTGTGTAACTGAGCCCCTGCCCGCCGTGTTCCTTGGGCACCAACAATCCCATCAGACCAGCCGAGGCAGCGGCCCGAATGGTATCCAGGGGCACTTGTCGTGTGAATTCCCATTCTGCCGCATTGGGCACCACCATTTCTCTTGTAAATTCTCTGGCAATAGCCACCAGCTTTTGTTCATAAGGCCTCAGATTTAGGTCCACCTGTATCCTCCGTTGGTATCCAAAAGGACAACTGCAGAATGAAACACCTAAGTTTGGTTATATTTTCTATATGGCTTGTTCATGGTTTCACTGAAATATTTTCTCATTTTAGAGCCCCTATACGTGTCGCCCCACTCTCAGGTATTCGAAACCCTTCAATCCTCAAGGCCGGCCAGCTTCAGGGCCTCGCGGATTCGCTCTCGCTCGTCCTCGGCAATAGGTTGAAGTGGCGGACGAACAACCGCTGTGCCTATACGACCTAAGATCGCGAGGGCCTCCTTCATACGGTTGTGCATGTCCAGAAATGGCTGGGAATAAAATACGCGAACCAGCGGCCCAAGACGGTCATTTACCTTACGAGCCCCCGCTAGATCGCCTTGTTGAACAAGATCAAAAAGCTCTGCTTGAAGGTCGGCGGCTACGCTGCCCATACCTGAGATAGTACCGTCTGCGCCCAGCACGAAGCTGGCAAAGAGAGACATGGAAAAACTCGACAGGATAGATACAGGGCGACCCGTGGCCCTAATAGCGCGGAGATTATTCTCAAAGGTTACGATATCGTTGCTCCATTCCTTGACAGCTACGACCTGGGGGATTTCTGTCAGCCTTACCAGGGTGTCCGATTCGTACCCCATTCCCAGGTTTGGAGGGAACTGGAAGACTATGATAGGGAGATCAACCGCCTTGGCGATGACCGAGAAATGATTATATGCCATCTCCGGGCGGAGCCGCGCACCCCACATAAAGAGGGAAGGAGGGAAGATCAAAAGACCACTTGCCCCTTCGGATTCTGCATCTTTGGCCAGTTCCGCCGCCTCGAGTGTGCTGTCGGTATAGATGCCCGCAATCAATGGGAGACGGGACCCCACCTCGTCTGAGGCAATTGCCAGCGCCACTCGCCGTTCTTCTCTTGTTAGGGAAGATACTTCTGCGGCATGACCATTTAAGACGATAGCGGTGACACCTGGTACGTTTGCCAGCCAGGTCAGGTGTCGTCGGTAGTCTTTCTCGTGGATCGAATAGTCTTCTTTAAAAGGGAGAAGATTGGCGGGGATAATTCCTTGGAACCTCAATGTGTTTGTCATTTGACTCTCCTTACTGGTATTCACTAGCCATAGGGCCCTATTGTGGATTTCCCGGTCTGGCCCGGTCCGGCCAAGGCTGCGTGTAGTATCTACCAATTCCTTCTCAAAAGGCAAGGGCAAAACAGTCAGCTTGGCCCCGCGCCGGGCAATTATCACATAATCTTAAATCAGTAATTACTCCTAAAAATAATGACTTGATTTTTGTGCCAGATAGTTAGAAAACTATGCATCCCGAAATCGGAACAAGCAAGAAAAAATAGTCATTTCTGGAAAACCCAAAACAAATTCTTGATTCGGAGGATGCGGTCATGTCTGAAATTATTACATTTTCACCCTCTGCTTCGCTATTTGGTTTCGGAGCTTTGAAAAAGCTTCCAGACGAATTAGAATCGAGAGGCTTCAAACGTGTGCTGATTATTACCGACCCTCAGATTGCCCGTGTCGGCATTCTTCAGAAGGTGCTCGATTTACTAAAGGGTTCGTTTGATGTGGAGGTATTTGATGGTGCCCCGACCGAACCCCACAGTAGTGATGTGGACAAGCAGAAACAGCGTTTCGGGTCTGATTTTGATGCCCTTTTGGGTCTGGGGGGAGGCAGTTCAATGGATTTCGCTAAGGCCCTGACTATCATCATGACCCACGGGGGTTCCTTGGGAGATTACCTGGAAGAGGGTTCTGTTCCGGGCCCGGTCCTACCGGTGGTTTGTGTTCCTACAACCTCCGGCACAGGTTCACAAAACACGCAGACAACGGTCTTTACTATAGAAGGGGTCAAGCGCGGGGCCTCTTCCGAACATATCCGCCCCGTGGTCTCAATCGTGGACCCAGAGCTGACCATGGGCCTTCCGCCAGTGGTTACCAGAGATTCAGGATACGATGCCCTGATGCATGCATGCGAGAGTTTTCTTGCCCGTCCTTTTTCTCAGGTTCCGGAACGTCCGATTCTTTATCAGGGAAGCAATCCTTTTAGCCAAGGTTTGGCCCTTGAGGCATTTCGTTCTATTTGGGGTTCCTACCGAACTGCCATATCGGATGGAAGCAATCGGGAGGCACGTATGGGTATGTCGCTGGGGTCACATCTGGCAGGCCTTGCCTTCAGCCACAGCGGGCTGGGTTTGGTCCATGCCCTGGCCTCTTCTTTGGGAGGCATGGTTGATGCACCCCATGGGGTCTGTCTTGCCGCCTGCACCAATATTGGTTTGAGCTACAATCTCAAAACGTGTGAGAAAAAATACTTTACCTTGGCAAATTACATGGGAGGTGATGACGGACTTGACTCTTCCCAGACTTCTCCCCAAAGTTTTCTTGACAACATGCTAGGTCTGATAAGTGACCTCGGTTTTCCTTCCAGGCCCTCGGAATTGGGACTAAAAACTGAGGACGCCCCAACACTTTTAAAGAACACATTGGTCCAGACCCGGCGTATAAAGACAAATCCGCGTCCCCTTGACGATGAACTCCTGTCATACATTGAAAGGGGAATATAGGAATGTCTTAGGCGTTCACAGGTTCAGCATGAGCATACATGTCCTGAAACTAAGCTTGATCCAACACCAGGTAAACCTCACTCTGGATTTCGGTGCAAGACCGTTCAGAACTCACGAAACAACGGTTCAGACCTGCCTGTGCCGGAGTTACGGCAGACAGGTTTTCGGTAAACCCTGTCGAAGATCCCGCCCAATGCGGGCTTTGAACCTCTGACCCCGTGAACGGTTACGAAATGTCTTACCAGGGAGGCTGGCATGAAATTGTTTGAACCATGTAAGATCGGGAAAGTAGTTTTGAAAAATCGGCTGGTCATGGCACCCATGTCAACTAACTTTGCAAAGGATGGTTACATCACCGATGCCATGATTGCATATTATGAAGAAAGGGCAAAAGGGGGTGTGGGCCTGATTGTCGTCGAAGATGGGATCGTTGATGTCCCTCAAGGCAATCATGTGAAAAACATCGTAGCTGTCGATGACGACCGGTATATTCCTGGTTTGCAAAAACTAAGCGAGGCTGTCCATCTCCATGGCGCCAAGATCTCAATCCAACTCTCCCACAGCGGACGACGAGGCGGGAGGGTTTCAAAACAGACCGGATGTATGGAGGTCACTCGAGGCATGTTGCCGGTTGCCCCGTCTGCTATCGCCCATCCTGTTACGGGGCAGGTCGTCCCCAAGGAACTGAGTGTTGGAGAGATTGAAGAGATCACTGAAAAGTTTGAAAGGGCAGCACGAAGGGCTGTGGAAGGAGGTTTTGATGTCATAGGCCTTCACTGTGCACACATGTACTTATGCGGTGAATTCCTTTCCCCATGGGCCAACCAGAGAAAAGACCAGTACGGCGGAGATTTGGCTGGACGGATGCGATTTGTGACTGAGGTTGTTGATAAGATTAATGGAACTGTGGGAGATAAGGTCCCAATCATGTGTCGTATGAACGGTAGAGAACCGGATGGGGGAAACACTCTGGAGGAGGTCCAGGAGATCGCCAAGAGATTCCAGCAGATAGGCGTGGGTGCGTTGCATGTTTCTGTCGGTTTCGGCGCATCCATCAAGGACCCGGGTTTCATCCCCTCTATTACACCAATGAGAACACCCGACAACTGTATTGTTCACCTGGCTGAAAATATAAAAAAAGTAGTTTCCATACCGGTCATCGCGGTGAATAAGATAAAGGACACCCATGCTGCCGAGCAAATCCTTCAAGAGGGAAAGGCCGACCTCATAGCCATGGGAAGACCCCTAGTCGCTGATCCTTATTTGCCCGTGAAGGCTTACGAGAAAAGGTTCGAGGAGATTCGACCGTGTATATATTGCTGCCGGGGGTGTGCACAGAACATCCTGGAAAAGGACGCCCCGTTGGCCTGCAGCACCAATCCTATGGTCGGCCGGGAGGGTGAAGGCTCTTTGACACAGGCCGTGAAAAAAAAGAAAGTCCTGGTTCTAGGGGCTGGACCTGCTGGCATCCAGGCTGCCGTTACCGCCTCTGAGAGGGGACACCAGGTCTATTTGGTGGAGAAGGCAAATGAAATAGGGGGGCAGCTGCCACTGGCCTCTACGCCTCCGGGAAAACAGGAGATCGATCGATTTACCTCATACTTGAAAAATCGGGTGGCAAGACCAGGAATCCAGGTGGAGCTAGGCAAGGAGATTAATAAACAATGGCTCGAAGAGGTCAAACCGGATGTGGCCATACTCGCAACCGGCAGCGAGCCCACCATTCCTGATATTAATGGCCTTTCAAAAAGAAATGCGATAACTGCCAGGGAGGTTCTCCGTGGGGCACATATTCAAGGCAAGGAAGTTGTCATCATCGGGGGGGGACAAGTAGGTTGTGAAGTGGGGGAGTTTTTGAGCGAGCAAGACAAAGATGTCACAATCATCGAAGTCCTGGATGACATAGCGAGAGATATGCCTCATATCTCAAAGCTGCCCCTTGTCATGGCCCTGGAGAACAATGGCGTTCGCGTAATGACAAAGACAAGGGTCCTTTCGGCTACTGAAGAGTCCATTTCGGTCGATTGTAAGGGGAACAAAGAACTCCTTCAAGCCGATGTAATCATTGTTGCGACGGGTGCAGAGCCACGCTCAGAGGGTATAGAGAGTGTAATTAAAAAGAAGGTCCCCGAGGTCTATGTGATCGGAGATAAAGTGAAAGCCAGGGGTATCCTGGAAGCCGTCCGAGAGGGATATGATATAGCAAAAGTCATTTGAAAATGGTTTTTAGTGCTTTTAATGGAGGTTGAAATGGGCATCACAAGGCAGTTGGCTCAATTCGTTGTGAATCAATCTTTTTCAGATATTCCTAATGCTGTTAAGGGGCAGGCAAAATATACCATAATCGATACGCTTGGCTGTTGTATCGCTGGTTATACTGAAGCCAGAGAGGAGTGTGAGTGGGTCATCAATTTGATCAAGGATCTTGGGGGAAAACCCGAATCCAGCGTGTTCATGAGCGGATTCAAGACATCCCCACCATTTGCCGCGTTGGCAAACGGAACCATGATCCACTCCATCGATTTTGATGACACGCACATGGGCTCCATCTCTCATTTCAGCGCTTCATTGGTCCCCACGGTCTTTTCCCTGGGAGAACGACTCCGCGCCGATGGACCCGGTTTACTCGAAGCCTTTGTCGTGGGGTTTGAAATTGGAGCAAGGGTGGGTAGAGAGATGATGCCGTCCCATTACCGATTCTGGCATCCAACAAGTACATTCGGATCGCTTGCATCGGTTGCGGCTGCTTCAAAATTGTTGAAATTGGACGAGGTACAGACAGAGTACGCAATGGGCCTGGCGGCCGATCAGGCCGCCGGCCTTAGATATTGTATCGACAAAGGGGACTATTCAAAGAGCCTTCATCCTGGTTTTGCAGCCATGCAGGGCGTGATGCTGGCCCTGTTGGTCGAAAAGGGAGCCAACGGTCCAAAAGGGATTTTGGAGTACCCAACCGGTTTTTGTTATGCATTTTCCGAGGAACCCAATATCGAGAAAATAGCTCAGGGGCTTGGAGA
>JAUUVE010000266.1 GCA_030589715.1 Desulfobacteraceae bacterium
ATTACAGGCATGAAACCGGAAAAACTCTGCAAGCTGGGAGTGGCCAGGTCTTTTCAACTGGTCAATATCTTCCCTGAGTTAACGGTCCGCGAATTTCTGACAGTCGCCATCATTTCAAGGCTTGGAAGAGGGACAAGGCTATTATCCAGCCTGAAGCGCAATAAAAAGATTAATGAAGAGACTCTTGAGATAGCAAGACTCTTTGGATTAGAAGATAAAAAAGACATGCATGCAAAGGATTTGCCCCAAGGAGATAAAAAACTGTTGGACATTGCATCAGCATTTGCCCTGCATCCGGAAATCATAGTATTAGATGAACCCACCAGTGGAGTAAGCACAAACGATAAGTACCAGATTATTGAGACCCTCATATCCGCATCAAAGGAGATCGGGATTAGATCTATCCTCCAGATTGAGCACGATATGGACATTGTTTTTTCATACTCCGACAGAATCATTGCCCTGCACCAAGGACATATACTCGCAGAGGGCACTCCTAAAGAGATCCAGAACAACGAACAGGTCGTCTCTATGATACTCGGCGGCCACAGGCAAGCGAGCCATTAAGGGGGACAATTAGCAACGGTGCTTAAACTTGAGCATATAAACATATTTATCCAGGCTAGCCATATCCTCAGAGACGTATTTCTCGAGGTGGCAGAGGGGGAGGTTGTTTGTCTTATTGGCCGAAATGGTGCAGGAAAGACTACGACGTTAAAGACTATTATGGGATTTCTATCCCCACAATCCGGCACGATAGAATTTCAAAAACAGGATATATCAGGACTTCCAACATACAAGATAGCCCAAATGGGTCTCGGCTATATGCCGGGAGATGGGGGAATATTCACTGATTTGACTGTCCATGAGAACATTGAAATTGGCTCATGGATGAGAGAGACATCTCTAACCCCTGAAGAAAAGGTGAGGTTTGCCTATCAGAGCTTCCCCCTGTTAGAAAAATATAGGTCCAGAAAAGGGGATCAAGTGAGCGGGGGGGAGCGGAAGATGCTCGCCATCGCCAGGGCGTTTGCATCGGATCCGACAATGCTCTTGTTGGATGAACCTTTTGAAGGGTTGTCTCCTGTCATAATCCCGGGTATCAATGAAAAAATTTATGAGAGCACAAAGCATGGCCTTTCAATCCTCATTGCGGAGTCTGAGTTGCACCACGTGCCAGAATTCACGAATACGCTTTATGTCATAGAGAGAGGGCAGATTATTTTCGCAGGTAAGCCCGAAAGGGTGCAGCATGAAGAGGACATAATGAGGATTATCGGTGGGGGTGCTACCCGGTGATGAAGATTTGAGTATATGAAGACATTTCGTTTTAGTTGCAACAAAGGAAGAGATGATTTCCGTAAACTTAGGATTTTCCTATTCTGAAAAAATATGCTTGCCCTGTGGAATCCACCAGAGGGGATCCGCAGAACGGAAGAGATGTTTCGTAGGGTAGACATTTGGACTGATTTACTTTGAGCTCAGGGCAAAACATTCTTGGGCTCAAGCCCTTTTAGGAGGAGTGAAGATGGCAAGAGAACCGAAACCGGACTTTCAAAGATATATGACAACCCTCCATTGTGAAGAACCCGATCGGGTACCGGTGGGAGATTGGCACGTGGACCAATTACCCAAGGAAAGCTTCATGGGCAGAAACATTGTCACCTTGCAGGATCAGGTGGACTTCTGGTACACGGCCGGGTTTGATTTCGTCACGTCATCTTCGGGAATTCTGGAACCGGTCCGCGCCCCGGAAGGTATGACCACCAAAGGAGAAGCTGTCCACACCGAATATGGAGACAGGGTTGCCAGACAATGGGCCCAAGAGCACGAAGGAGTTATGACCGATTGGGAGCAGTTCGAAAAATTTCCTTGGCCCTCGGTGGACGAATTCGATCTATCTCAGTGGGATTCTTTCGATAAAAACCTTCCGAAAGGGATGAAGGCCATCCTCCTTCTGGGCAAGATATACACGTATGTTTGGATGTCCATGGGCGCAGAGACCTTTTTCAATGCCCTTGAAAACAATGAAGAGCTCGTTGCGGCCATATTCGATAAGGTAGGACAGATCCAATACGAGACGTTTCTCAGGGTGATCGAACATCCTAGTGTGGGGGCTGTGCTCAATCCGGACGACATTGCCCACAATACAGGGCTTCTGGTTCACCCTAAGTATCTGACGAAACACCTTTTCCCATGGTACAAAAAGATGGGAGATGTGTGTCGCGACAGAGGCATAGGGTGGATCTTCCATAGTGACGGGGATTGTACCGATGTGTTGGATGACCTGATTGAATGTGGATTTCACGCCTTCAACCCCGTCCAGCCCAAATGCATGGACATGGTGGAAGTGAAGAAGAGATGGGGCGATAAACTTTGCCTGATTGGTAATCTTAATCTGGATTCGACCCTCACACTGGGCAGTCCCGAAGACGTCCGGGCGGAGGTCTATGAAAGGATCCGAACCATCGCTCCTGGCGGTGGGTACATGGTTGCGTCATCGAACTCCATTACAGACTATGTCCCGCTTGAAAATATGAAGGCCCTGATCGATGCCACGTTTGAATTTGGTCGGTATCCCATCGAGCTTGAAGAAGGTGGCGTGAAAGGAATAATCTGGACATTCCAGGCCAAACCCAAATTGGAGAAGGTTGAGATAGTGGCTGAACTGGACGTTGAGGCCTATGTCTCGGCACTCCTTATAAAAAATGTTCCTCGCCTCATCGAACTCGTACAAAAAGATATGGACTCTGGGCTGAATCCGTCGGATATAGTAAGCAAGGGATTTGCCACCGCCATGACGATCATCGGCGAAAGATTCCAAAACGGTGAGATCTACATACCGGAAATGATGATCTCTGCCAAGGCCATGTCAGAGACATTGTTGCATCTTGAAGACCAGCTTGTTCTGAGAAGCGATGAAAAGCAGGGGACCGTCGTCATTGGCACGGTCAAGGGTGACCTCCATGATATTGGAAAAAACCTTGTGATCATGATGCTAGAGGGTCAAGGTTTCACTGTAGAGGACCTGGGCATCTCTGTTGACCCTGAAAAATTTGTGCAAACCGTCAGAGAGAATAAACCGGATATTGTGGCCATAAGCGCCCTATTGACCACGACCATGATCGAGATGAAGAACACCATCGATACCCTTCAAGAGGCAGGAATGAGGGATTCTGTCAAGGTCATCGTGGGGGGTGCGCCTGTGACCCAGAAGTTTGCGAAAGACATAGGAGCCGACGGGTTTGCCTATGACGCTCCAGGCGCAGCCCAGAAATGTAAAGAACTCCTTTCCAGTTAGGAGTGGCTGAGGTAAGTAAGGATCAGATAATGCCAGGATTAGCTTCTGACAAGACAAATAAGCGACAAGTCATTGTGGCCTGCCGAGTGGTGGAACCGGAACTTGAATGGGCGCGCCAAGGGGACAGCCATGTGGAGATCCGTTACATCGACCAGGGTTTACACCGAAGACCCAAAGACATGGCTGGCTTGGTACAGGAGCAAATCGATCATGTAGCGGGATATGCCACACAGATCGTTTTGGCCTATGGTCTGTGTTCTAACGGGATTGTGAGGGTTACGGCAAGACAGCAAGGATTGATCGTTCCCCGATGTCATGATTGCATCGGCCTACTTTTGGGATCGCCAGCCGCTTATAAAAAGGCCTTCCAAGAAAGACCAGGGACCTATTATCTGACGCCGGGGTGGGTCGCGGAAAAAAAGGACCCATTGGGCATCGTTGAGTATGAATACGAGCCGAAGTTTGGTCGAGAAACGGCCATCTGGGTCATGGAGGAGGAGCTCAAACATTACACCCATATTGCATTGATCAATACCGGCGTGGGTGACCTGATTCCTTTACGACAGAGGGCCTTGGAAAACGCCCATGTCTTTAAGAAAGAATATGAAGTGATTCAGGGAAGCCTGGACTATTTTGACAAGATCATTCGGGGCCCTTACTCTTCTGATTACTTTTTCAATCTCAAGTCCGGTGAACAGGTGACCCTAGAAATGTATCTTGAGGAATCTACGTAAGATTGAGCAGCAAATCTCTTAATCTCCTTGATTCCCAGTTTCAGCTCCCATTTTCTCTGGCTCTAATGGCCTTTAGTAGAAATTCGGACGTGACCGGGAGTCTAGTTATCCTGACCTCCACAGCGTCATAAACAGCGTTGCATATGGCTGCGACAACCGGGTCCGTAACTGCCTCCC
>JAUUVE010000354.1 GCA_030589715.1 Desulfobacteraceae bacterium
CATCATTGTCTCTCTGACCCCCTTGGCCAGTCACTTATTCAAGGGCTTTGCCTCATCAATCAGCATGATGGGGATATCGTCTTTAATTTCGTATAGCAACTTACAATTATCGCAGATAAGGCCGTCTCCGGCATCGGTTAGATAGATGTCGCCCTTGCACTTGGGGCATGCCAGGATGTCCAACAGTTCTTTGCTTATGGCCATTTCTTTCTCCTCCTTGTCCTTTTGGAACTTTACGTATCATACTCAAATTTAGGCGGGTATGACATCAGCATATGATAAATCGTGGCAGTCGCTGGAGTGTTGGAGTACCGGAGTATTGGAGTGGTGGACTATAGTAGTTTAATTTTTTGTTTTTCGCAGATTTCGCTTTCCAGTACTCCATTACTCCAACACTCCATTTTCTATTCTGCTTGAAAGAACCCATGAAAACGCCCCTGAAAAACGCCATGGTTTTTCAATAGCATACAACTTTACTCAGGTCTCGATTGTTTCCTTAACGGCTTCAAAAACCTCTTCCACTTTGATTTCTTTCATGCAGATCCAATCCCTGCACCTCTTTTTAAAGCACGGGCTGCAATCAAGATCGGCCCTGATGACCTTGTGGCCTGGGCCGTAGGGACCGGTCCGCCACGGTGCAGTAGGCCCAAATAGTGCCACCACAGGGCATCCCATGGCAACCGCCATGTGCATTGGGCCGGTATCTGTAGTAACGAGAACCCTGCACCTGCTATAAAGATATGCCAGCTCTTTTAGATCGGTACCCCCGGCCAGATTCATCGGACTTCTTCTCATCGCATTTGAAATCTCTTCGATGACCGGTCTGTCTTGGGCACTTCCGGTAAAGATGACCTTGCAGGCCAGGTCATCCTGAAGCCGATCCGCAAGGGATGCAAATCGCTCCGGCTCCCAGAGTTTTGTCCTCCATTTGGCCAAGGGGTTCATGGCTACCAGGGGGCTTTCCTTAAGACCATTTGTATTCAATATCTGATCAATCTTCTTCTTTTCAGGTCCGAGGATGGGTATTATACCTCTCCAGGGGGCTGAGTCGCATCCCAGATATTCAGCCAACTCCATACACCTATCAATTGCGTGCCGGTCATGGTCCACTGGAACGGGGCGCTCATTAAGAAAGATCCATCCCCCTTCCCTGGAGCCGCTCATCCCGATCTTCCTTTTGCCACTGCAAAGACCGGTCAGGACCCCGCTCTTGAGAAGTCCCTGAAGGTCGATGACGAGATCATACTCCCTCGACCTGATATCCTTTAAGAAACGAGCAATCTCCCTGCCCACCGTCAGAAATTGCCGGTTCTGCTGAACCCTCTGTTGCCACGACTTCCTGCGGGATACAAGCATACGGTCCAATGCAGGGTGTCCCTCTATGATCTGTGAGGCCTCCTCCTCCACAATCCAGTCAATACAGGCATCCGGAAACTTGCCTCTGAGAGTCTCCAGGAATGGAAGCGAGTGAACCACGTCCCCGATGGCACTCAATTTGATGATCAGAATGTTTTTTGGCGGCTGATGCTCCAGACGGACAAAATTCTTAGGTGGGGTCTTCAGTTTTTTCCTCCCCTGTCGTCTTTAATTATCCATCGAACGGCAGCAAGTAAATCCTTTGCCACATGAAGTGGTTTGGCCCGGCTATTGGGAAACACATACTCGAGATCACCTTTACCATAGCCAGTCTTAACCAAGACACCTTTGAGATTGCATCTTTTGGCCAGTTCAATATCGCTTACACGGTCACCGATGAGATAGGAGCCAGCCATGTCAATGTCTAAATTCTTGCGGGCCTTTTCGATTAGCCCTGGCCGTGGCTTTCTGCAATTACATTCAATAGTGTATTCTCCGACTTCGCCCCTATGGTAGTGCGGGCAGAAGAAAATTCCGTCAACGTACGCGCCCTCTTTTCTCAGCAATTCTTTCAGGTGTTCATGTACCTCATTGACCAGCTCAATAGGAAAATAGCCCCGGGCAACCCCCGACTGGTTGGTCACGATAATCGCCAAGAAACCATGTTCGTTCAGGAGCCTTACGGCCTCTGTCGTCCGCGGCAGGAGCACAAATCGGCTTATATGGTTAATATATCCCCTTTGCTCGTTTATGGTACCGTCCCTGTCCAAAAAAACAGCCGGTCTGCTCACTCAATCTCCCCCCTTAACTCTTCCATTACCTCCCAGACCTCCTCGCTCTTGATGGATAGCATGCACCGGTGATCGGTTGGGCACACTGATTTCAAGCAGGGCGCACACTCAACTTTATGCCTCACGATCCTGCCCCTCGACCCTCTCGGGCCGGTGGCATCGGGATTGGTTGAACCGAATATTGCCACCGTTGGCACATCCAATGCACCACTTATATGCATAAGCCCTGAGTCGTTCGTCACAAAGAGGTGACAAAGGCTAACCAGGCCCATTGCCTGCCCAAGTGAGGTCCGGCCACAAAGATTCAGCGGTGTATGCCTCATGCCCCTCGATACCCCCTCGCAGATATCCCTTTCCTTGGCACTCCCAAACAATAAGATCCTTGCGTCCCACTTCTCAATGGCCCGGTCTCCAATCTGAGCGAATCGATCAGGGGGCCACCGCTTGCTCTCCCCGAAGATTGCACCAGGCCCCAGACCGATCAGGTATCCCCCATCCCGGATACCTTCGGAAGCAAGCAGATTGACGGCCTTTTCTAAGTCCTTTTCTCTCACATGGACAGATGGATTACGGCTTTCTGCCTCCCAGCCCATACCCCTCAATATGGACAGGTAATATTCTACCTGATGAACCTTCAGGACTTCGTTATCCCTGATCACGCCATGTGTCAGCAGGAGTCCTCGGCCATCCGTATTATAACCCAGTCTGAACCTAACCCCGCCCAGGCAGGTCAAAAGGGCGGCCTCAAAGGCGTTCTGGAAAAGGATGGCAAGGTCAAATCTCCTTCTCCGGATCGATTTGATCACACGGAACATCTCGCTAAGCCCTGTAAAGGCCCCCTCGCCTTTCTCAAAGGGCATAACATGATCCACCGCGGGATGGTCTTGAAAGAGGGGCAGGACCCACGGCTTTGCCAGAACTGTGATGGAGCTTGAAGGGAAATTCCCTTTTACAGCCTCTAGTGCCGGGAGGCTCATGACCCCATCTCCCACCCAGTTGGTGGCACGTATAAGGATGCGCTTGATCATGGATTTGTCAATATGCTTTTTGCCACTCACCCTTGGCATGTCTTAGAG
>JAUUVE010000141.1 GCA_030589715.1 Desulfobacteraceae bacterium
GGGCCATCATACCGAACATAAACCCGCGCCCCATACCAAGGCCGTCCCAAAAAGAGGAGTTGACTGAATTCCTGGAGGCAAAGATCTCCAACCGCATGGTGATTATGGCGAAGGCCACGATCAACTTGACAAAGATGCCCATCTGTTTATAGGCCACGGGTGCGTAAGCGGCCAGGACCAAGTCAATGACGGTTACCCAGGTTGCAATGGTAAGGGTATAGGTGGGGATCCGTATGCGGGGGTGGATGTAGTCCTTGATGGCAGCTATGGTGCAACTGGAAAAGACCTGGACGAACAAGACACCGATCCCGAGCAGGAGGCCATTCATGACGGAGGTGCTTATCCCGACGGCCGGGCACATGGAGAGGGCCAGACGGAAGATGGGGTTCTCGCTCAATATGCCGTTAAAGAGTAGCTGGGGAGTTGTCTTTGTGGTAGCGGGCAATTTTTTCCTCCTCGCTAAAAGGCCACCGGGATGTGCTGGCGTTCAATTACACTATCCAGTATGTTCAGGCGATAGGCAAATTTGTTGATCATGTTTTTTACGCCATCAGTGACGGCCTTGCTGGAGATAGTTGCACCGGTAAGGGAATAGATATCCCGGTCCAGATATTTGGTCCTTATGGTATCGATTACCCCCTTGGATAGGGCTTCTCCCTTATCAGATTGCAGATATCTCCTGTATTCCCCTGGTAGAGGTTCTTTTACGACGGTGAGATCCTTGACTGTTTCAAAGGATTTCCCCTTAAACTGGTTTTTAAAATAGTCCTCTTGGATCTCTCCCCCGAGCCCGGGGTCTTCCTCATGTTCGGTGATATCCAGCCCGATGATGGTGAAGGTGGGATCCAGGGCCAGCATCACATGGATAAAGGTCTTGAACCCTGGAAATTCTCCGGGGAGAAGATAGGCCATGCGCCTGTCTCCCAGCTCTGCAATGATCGTGGAGTCGGCATAGATAAATTTCTTGGGCGGCTTTAGCGCGGACTTCAACGCTGATTTGCGCTCCGGGAGTTCAGAGGCACTCTCCGGTGTAATGTCTAATCTAAACCGGTCAACAAATTGCCCGGCCAAATCGATGATTACCAGCTCATAGCCCTCCTTGCCCCCTCCCCCTACCGGGACCATATATCCCAGGGTCTTGATCTCGCCATCATCGATGATGTAACGATAGATGGGGTAAAATTTGAGGTCGGATGGGGCAGGATTGGCCTTGCCATATCCCAGCAGTCCGAGCATGGTCTGCTGGATATTGAGCTGCTCATTGTGCCTCTTTGCCCTGTCGGTGATGATAAAGACCGAACCCATTACCAGGGCAGCGATCAGACATGAGATGGTGAGGGCCACTGTTATCCGGATGATTTCTCTCATTTGAAAGCACCTTTTTCCGGGGCAAACCGCCTGGGACGAAACCAACCCTCCAGGGCTGGGGCGAGGGGGTTCATCAGCAAGATGGCATAGCAGATCCCTTCCGGATACCCCCCCTTAAATCGGATAAGGACAGTAAGGGCACCTATCCCTGCCCCGAAAATGAGTTTGCCTGTAGGCTGGCTCGGAGAGGTCACATAATCGGTTGCCATAAAGAATGCCCCGAGCATTACGCCCCCTGAGAGAATGGCCAGCAGAGGACTGCCTGCGAACAATTTCTCTCCGCCAAATACCCAGGTAAGAAATGCAATGGTTACAATGACCGATACCGGGATATGCCAGGTGATATATCTCTTATAAAGGAGGTAGAGTCCCCCGAGTAAGAGCAGGAGCGCAGAAGTCTCACCAATACACCCTGGCCTCCACCCGATAAAGAAATCGCCATAAATGGTGGACATGGACCCAAACTTCTCGATCACGGCCTGAATACCGTAATGTTTCAGGACATACAGGGGCGTGGCCGTGGAAATTGCATCTATCCCCGGACCCATGTATTTGAAGATGGAGGCGTCTCGAATGGGGGGGAGCCAGGCCGAGGTCATGGCCACGGGAAATGTGGCAACCAGAAAGGCCCTCCCGATAAGGGCAGGGTTGAATATATTAAACCCGATTCCGCCCAGGAGGTGTTTGGCCACGTATACGGCCATGACAGCCCCCAAGACGGGGATCCAATAGGGAACCCCAGGGGGAATGATGTAGGCCAAAAGGAGCCCTGTAATGACGGCACTCCCGTCTCTAATTGTGATGGGGCGATGGAAGAGCTTCTGGGTGATGGCCTCTGTGGCCACACAGGCCCCCACACTTACCAGTGTGATAATAAGGGTCTGGAAGCCAAAGATAAAGACAGACAGTATAAGGGGCGGGAGGAGGCAGCCCACAACGGTCCACATGATCCTTTCAACCGATTCCCCGCTCTTTATATGGGGAGAGACAGAGACCGTCCATAAAGGGCTTTCGCTCACAGGAGGCGTGCTATCTTTTGCCTGTTCTTTGATGGCGTCAGTCCTCCATATTGCTATTTTTTGGCCTTCATCTTGGCAAGCCGAATGAATTGCACCAAGGGCCGTTTGGCCGGACAGGTGTATGCGCAACAGCCGCACTCAAAACACTCAAATAGACCGAACTGTGATGTCTCTTCGGCACGTCCACCTTCCACATAGATCCCGATCTCATTGGGGGAGAGTCCCATTGGGCAGGCATCCAGACACCATCCGCAACGGATACATTGACCATGGGGATTGGTGTCGATTTCATCATTTGTCAAGAAGATAACACCAGACGTGGTCTTGGTGATAGGGATGTCCAAAGTCGGTATGGCAAACCCCATCATGGGACCGCCCATGACCACCTTGGCCAGATCAGGTCTTGTCCCGCCCAGGAATGATACGATATCACTCAGCTTGGTCCCTACCCTCACCAGCAAGTTGGCGGGCCTCTCTATGCCGCGGCCGGATATGGTGACAATCTTTTCGTATAAGGGTTTTTCCAGGACCACTGCCTCGTAAATGGCCCGGGCAGTACCCACGTTCTGGACGATTGCACCTACGTCGAATGGCAGCCCAACACCCGGGCCGCGTCTACCGGTAATGCTTTCTATGAGCTGTTTTTCTGATCCTTGCGGATACCTGACCTTCAAAGGATCTATGGATATGCGGAAGCCATTGGAAGAGACCTCGCGGGAGACCCTTTTCATTTCCTCTATGGCATCAGACTTGTTTGCCTCTATTCCGATGTGGCATTCCTGTATGCCAAGGATAGTCAGGATGATCTTCGCCCCTTCGATAACCTCCTGAGGATGTTCAAGCATCAGGCGATGGTCGGTGGTGAGATACGGTTCGCACTCCGCCCCATTCAGGATTAGGGTGTCCACCTTGGCCTCGGGCGGCGGAGAGAGCTTTACATGGGTGGGAAAGCCGGCCCCCCCAATCCCGACAATTCCGGCGCTTTTGATCCTCGCAAGGAGTTCTTCTCTTGAAAGGTCCATCCAATTACAGGGGGTATTCACCCTTGGCTCGGCCTCAGGGTCGGTCTTAATAATAATGGATGGGGAACTGATCGATACGGGGTTTGCGGAGGTGGCGATATTTCTTATCTTTCCTGAAACGCTCGCATGGATACAGGCCCCAAGGCCCGCCTCTACCTCTCCGATCACATCACCTTCCGCGACCTGATCCTTTTTCTTGACCAAGGGTTCACATGGCGCGCCAAAGTGTTGGCTCAGCAGGATTTCCACCCCTTCGGGGATAGGGAGCGTCTCAATGGGCAGGTGTTGTGTCAGCGCCTTTGATTCATGGGGGTGGACCCCACCCTTTTGAAATGTCAGCAATGTTTCACTCATCTCTTAATTAATAGCATAGGACCGTATTGAGAGGTTAGTTTGAGCTTGGGCCTGTGAATAATAAATACCCTCCTTTATTGTCAAGAAATTTCTTTGAACAATCCCCTCGCCCGGACTATGTCTTTACCTATCTGCTCGGCCAGTTCCTTTGCCGATTCAAATGTCTTTTCGTCCCTTAGCCGCTCGATAAAATCTACCCTTATGGTCTTGCCAAGCAGGTCCCGTGAGAAATCTAGGATGTGGGTCTCAACAGAAAAGGTCCCCTCTCCGAAGGTGGGGTTGTATCCGATATTGGTAAGGCCGTAATAGGTTTGGTCGTCAATATGGGCCCTCACGGCATAGACGCCCACTCCTGGTGTCAGTTCGTCAATCAGTTCCAGATTGGCAGTGGAGAAACCGAGGAGCCTGTCTCCCCTGTCCTTCCCCTTAACCACGGTTCCGCTTATCTGGTAGTCCCTCCCCAATAACTTCTTTGCCTCTTTAAGGTTTCCTTCCTGAACCAGATTCCGGATTGAGGTGCTGGAGACCAAGGTATTGTTAATACGAACCGGGTCCACCACATGAACCGTGAAACCAAAGTGGCTTCCCATCTCCTTTAAGAGCTGAATGTTACCCCCTCGGCCGTGTCCGAAGGTATAATCATACCCCACCACGATCTCCTTGATCCCTATCTTGTCAACCAAGATATCCTTGACAAAGTCCCTGGCAGAGATGGCAGCGAACTCCTTTGTAAATGGGAGGCAGAAGATGACATCAATGCCCGTGCCCTCCATCAGCCTCAATTTTTGCTGGATTGGGGTTATCAGGGGAGGGCCATTACCAGGCATTATGACCTTTATGGGGTGCGGTTCAAAGGTCATAACGGCCGATTGGCCCTGTAAGCTCTTGGCCCGCTCCTTTACCTTATCAAAAAGGGCCAAATGGCCCTTGTGCATTCCGTCAAAGTTCCCAATGGTCAAGACAGGGTTTGTAAGCGGCCCTTCCAGTTGGTCTAAGTCAGAGATAAGAGTCATATGTGAATCAGTGCTCCCAGGCTACTTAGCGGCGTCAGAAATAGATTGCATTACGATCGTTTGTCTTTGATGCTCACCCCCGGATCTCCAGGCTGATCTGGAGAGTGGGAGATCAACCACATTAGATCTTGACAATGTTAGCCCTATAGTATAATCTTTTACATCAAACAGATCAACCCTATTTGCCAGCCGAAGTGGCGGAACTGGTAGACGCGCTAGGTTCAGGGTCTAGTGGGCGTAAGTCCGTGCGAGTTCGAGTCTCGCCTTCGGCACCATGATGATTTCCCTTTTTGGCCCGAAGGAGGAACCGGCACCTTCGGGCTTTTTATGTTTAATGGGGGACATCCTTCAATATTTCAGTTAAAGGCTCAGCTTGTCAGGAGTGTAAGCCTGACCCCAATTCCATGGTATTCTATCTGCATGGAGGAGGAGATTGACTTAGGATGGAATTCTGCTATCTTTCAACTGTTGCAAGGTTAAAGGGGCTGGGGCATTATGGGAATAATTTCTTTGCTGCTTTGATTGGCAGTGTCTGTGGGCATTAGCAACCTATATGGTCGAAGGAGCAGATAAGGGGGTGAGGGAATGGAAGAATGGACCGCGGGAAAACTGGTGGGCATATCCGGGAGCTACTGGCAGGCGTGTACCTTACATGCTGCGGTAAAACTGGACCTGTTTACAAAGATAGGGGAAGGGGAAAGGAACGTAAGGGAGATTGCAGGTGATCCGGGTTATGATTTAAGGGGGACCACAGCCCTCCTCAATGCCCTCTCAGCCATGGGGCTCCTTGTAAAGAATGGAGAGGGGTATTCCAACACTGAGGGAAGCAAAGAATACCTGGACAAGGATTCGCCCAAATATTTGGGGCATATCATAATGCATCACCACCACCTGGTGGAGGCCTGGGCACGGCTGGACCAGGCGGTCAGGAAGGGAGAGCCCATTGAAAAAAGGTCTGCCCCTGAAGAAGTGATGCGAGAGAGCTTCTTGGTGGGCATGTTCAATATGGCCATGGCTATTGCCCCCCGCCTCTCAGATGAGATCGACCTTAGGGGCAGGAATCACCTCCTCGACCTGGGCGGGGGCCCCGGTACCTACGCCATCCATTTCTGCCTGAAAAACCCTGGTTTGAAGGCCACGGTCTATGATCTCCCAACAACTGAGCCCTTTGCCAGGAAGACCATTGAGAGGTTTGGCCTCTCCGAGAGGATCCGTTTTATGGCAGGGGATTACCTTGAAGATGGTATCGAGGGCGAATATGATGGGGCCTGGCTGTCTCATATCCTACACAGCGAAGGGCCGGCTGCATGTGAGATGCTGATTGAAAAGGCGGTGGCATCCCTGGAAGAGGGCGGGCTTTTGCTGGTGCACGACTTTATTTTGGAAGAGAC
>JAUUVE010000367.1 GCA_030589715.1 Desulfobacteraceae bacterium
GCTTTTCCTCGATCCCATGTTTCTTGGCTGTCTCAGGGTGGATCTCTACAATGGGATCAGGCCTGATTTCCCTCAGCCAGGGGAGGTTGCGGTTGGCCGAATGGAAAAAGGTGGGAGTCCGCAGCCCGGCATTGAGGATATAAGGGTAACGGTCAAGGAGGTCGGGGCGGGAAACAGGGCTTTCCGGAACTTCCCGGTAACGGGGAAGGGGGTCACGTCCCCATTTTTCCAGGATGGTGGAGTAAAGCTCCACTTTGCCTGTGGGGGTAGAAAACCCCTTCTCCACATATTTTCGATATTCCATCTCGCCCTTGAGATATCCCAGCTCCTTAAATTCATCCCAGGTCAGCCCCGAGGGTTCGAGCATATAGTCGAGAGCATCCTCCACTGTGTCCCACCAGTACTCCTCCTGCCCCATCTTTTTGCCCAACTCTTGAAAAATCTTGTGGTCCTGCCAGCACTCTCCTATTTCTACCGCCTTCTGCCTGGCCACCACATAGCCGTGTCGCTTCCAAAAGTCCCCAACATAGTTTTGCTCCAGCCAGGTGGCAGCAGGAAGGAAAATGTCGGCCAGCTCTGCCGTTGGGGTAAGAAAGAAATCAATAACGGCCAGAAAGTCTATCTTCTCTAAAGCCTCGTACACCTCTGTAGCATTGGCCCTGGTGATCACCGGGTTGCTGCCGCACAGCAGAGCAGCCTTCAGCGGGTATGGTTTCCCGGTCAGGATGGCGTCCCATGCTGGTTTAGGGGTGATAAGGGCCACTCGTGAGGCCAATTTGTACTGTTCTCCTCCCAACCGTTTCTTCCACTGCTCCCGAGAAAGGTCCTTGTGACGAGCAAATTCGGAGACCGTCCTCACCGCAGGCGGCACAAATAAGACGTTCCCTCCCGGCGCGTCCAGATTGCCCGTTACCGCCATAAGTCCTGTCATGAGGCGTGTGCAGTCGGTGCAGTTAATGCTCTGTTCCGTGGGTACGCCCCAATGCAGGGTCGCCGGTTTCGTGGTGGCGTACATCTTTGCCGCCTTCCGAATGAGATCCCGCTTAACCCAGGTTATCTCTTCCACCCGTTCCAGCGGATACTCCTGCACCCTTTCCTTGAAGGCATCCCAGCCGTGGACGTATTTACCCACGAACTCGCCATCGTAAAGCCCTTCCTCAATGACCACGTTGAGGAAGCCCATGGCCAGGGCAGCATCTGTCCCCGGGCGGATTTGAAGCCAAAGGTCCGCCCGGTTAGCCAGAAAGCCCTTTCGAGGATCTATGACGATCAGCTTGGCTCCTTTTTTATAGGCTCTCCAGAAACCCTCCCCCTTATACTCGTCCGGGTTGGTCCACAGTGGGTTGCAGCCCCACATAACGATGCATTTTGGCTCACCCTCGTAGTCACACATAGGCAGATTGCCACAAGTGATCAGGGTCGCCCCAACACGGGAAACGTAACACATGTGCCCCGCCGTGAGGACATTAGGCGTGCCCAAGAGGTTGGCAAACCGATAAAGAAAACTCTCATAGTCCCGCCCTGTCCCCTGACCGATGACGATGGACTCGGGACCATGCTCCTGGACCACCTGTTTGAACTTGACGCAGATGGTATCCAAAGCCTCATCCCAGGATATTCGCTCCCATCCTTTGTCGCCCTTCTTCATGGGATAAAGGACCCTTTCAGGGTGGTAGGCCAATTGAGTGATAGCCAACCCTTTGGAACACAGGGTCCCATGGCTGATGGGCGATGCAGGGTCTCCTTCTACCTTTATCACCTTTCCATCTTTGACGTGGGCGATCACACCGCAGCCCCCATGGCAATTGCGGCAAGCGGTCCGAATCCTTTTTACCTTATCCATTGTTATCTCCTTTTTCAGTGCTTCAAAAGAGGCACCGATAGTGTAGCGGGCCATCCCGACTTGTCGGGACATGTCCTCTTCCTCTCCTCTTCTGCCTCCTTAAGAAAAAAATCCACAGCACGTCAAAGCAGGGGAAAAGTTGCTACTTGCTCCTGCTGGATTGCCAAGTCCAGCAGTTACGGCCCAGATTTGCTAAAGGCGAATCGCCCCGCCCTGAAGGGCGGGGCATTCTGCTCTTAAAGGACCATCTCAATCCCGCTGGGAAACCCCTCCGGATCCCCCCAGAATATACACCTTGTAGGACAGACCGTGGTACACGCGGGAGCTTCCTCCCTACCCCGTTTTTCAATGCAGAGGTCGCACTTCACCGCCTTGCTGATTTCATGGTCAAACTGCATGACATCATATGGACAGGCTTGTACGCAACTGGCACCACACATGATACACCTCTTCCCCTCCTGAACGGCCATTTCTTCCGTAAATCCCTTTTGAATTTCGTCAAAGTTTTTGACGCGCTCTTGAGGTTCCAGACGAGGCATTTGGCCGCGTGCAGCGGGATCGTATTTCTCTTTCTGGGGCTCTGTGATTGCCTTCAATACCTTATCTCGACCTAATCGGCCTAATCGAAGGTCCCGGCCTTTGATATATCGGTCAATGGATATAGCCGCCTCCCTGCCGGAACCAATGGCCTCCGCAATGGATGCTGGGCCATGATACACATCCCCACCTGCGAAGACACCTTTAATCGGTGTCTCCAAGGTCACTGGATCAGCCTCAAGGCCGCCTGCTGAACTGACTGGAATCCCCTGCTTCTCGGCAAAGTAGAGATCGGCAACCTGACCAATGGCGACAATGACTGTGTCGCCCTCAAGTTTGGCCAGATCTGTTACATCATATTGAGGATTGAAACACCCATCTTCATCGAATACACAGGTGCAACGCTTGAATTCAATTCCCGAAAATTTTCCGTCTTTTTGCAGGAATTTGTTGGGGCCGAAACAGTTGACAACCTCAACGCCCTCTTCTAAGGCCGTCTGGATTTCATCTTCCCAGGCCGGCATTTCATCTCGTTCTTCCAGACACACCAAAGAGACCTCCTGTGCGCCCTTGCGAAGAGAGGTCATTGCCACGTCAATGGCCACATTGCCGCCCCCGACTACGATAACCCTTTTCCCAACGGATACCTCATTCCCAAGGGACACATCCCGAAGAAAATCAATACCTTTAAGGGCACCATCCATGTCTTCGTTTTCTACGTTCAAACGACTGTTCTGGTGGAGGCCAGTTGCCAAGAAAAAGGCC
>JAUUVE010000097.1 GCA_030589715.1 Desulfobacteraceae bacterium
CACCCCCCTTGAAACTCCGCCCAAAGACGTCCTACCGAGAATTGCAGGAACAAGGAATAGCAAAATTGTATGGCCATCCCTGGTCATGTCTGGTATGAGACCAGAAAGAATCCACGCCCATAGGACGTTGCTTTGATTTGCGCCCTAAAAGGGGGCAAAAGCCAGCTCTCAGATGACGGGGGTATTGGAGTAGTGGAGTGTTGGCCCCAGTAAAACAGAAGAGGGTTTCACGGGGGCCATCACTCCATTACTCCGTGCCAAAGAAAGAAAACTGCCGGCAGAGCCATTGTCCCTGACCCGCCCGCTTGCCGAGCTCGCGAGGCGGACGGGGCCCCGAGGACCGGGTTTTTGAGCCTAAATATACCTTTGGTATCCCAGGGTTGATCATCCGCTTGACTGCCAGGGGCCTCGGCCAAAGCGTCAAGCTCGCGTGAGGAGCCATCATCATGACAAGAAATAGTAATGCCATATTGGTGACAGGGGCGGCAGGCTTTATAGGGTTTCATGTATCTAAAAGGCTGCTTGATATGGGGGAGACCGTTGTCGGGATTGATAACCTAAACGAGTACTACGATGTGAAGCTCAAGAAGGCCAGGCTGGAGATCCTGAAATCGTATAATGACTTCAGCTTCTACAGGGACGACATTCAGAACTTGGAAACCCTTGAGGATATCTTTGAAGGCCACAGTTTGGATATTATTTGCAATCTAGCTGCACAGGCCGGGGTCAGGTATTCTCTGAAGCACCCATTTTCTTACCAGAGGAGCAATCTGGAAGGTTTCTTGAGCCTTCTTGAATTGGCCCGAAAGTACAGGGTAAAGAATTTTGTCTACGCCTCATCTTCATCTGTATACGGAGACAACAAGAAAGTCCCTTTCAGTGTGGATGACCGTGTAGATACTCCCGTCTCCCTCTATGCCGCCACCAAAAAGGCCAATGAATTGATTGCCCATGCTTACAGCCATTTGTACCAGATCCCATGCACAGGCCTGAGGTACTTTACGGTCTATGGCCCCTGGGGTCGGCCTGATATGGCGCTTTTTCTCTTTACCGATGCCATCTTAAATAAAAGACCCATAAATGTTTATAACTACGGGCAAATGAAAAGGGATTTTACATATATTGACGATATCGTAGATGGCACCATCGCTGCCCTCCAAAGGGCAGTGCCATACGAGATCTTTAATCTTGGAAATTCACAATCGGTTGAGCTCCTGGACTTTATCCGCATCCTGGAAGAGGAATTGGGTCAGGAGGCCCAAAAAAACATGTTGCCCATGCAGCCAGGGGATGTGCCGGAGACGGCGGCGGATATTCAGAAGTCAATGGAACTGCTGGGCTTCAACCCCAAGACCCCCCTAAAGGAGGGGATCAAGAAGTTTGTGGTGTGGTATCGGGAATATTACAGGCAACCCAACTCCTGACATCTAATGGATAGGCTGGAGAGGAGCTCTATGCCCATTCTTGCCGCCTCCGGCGGCATGGTGCCCATACCTCACGAAGGTGTAAGGATCGACCTCCGGAAAAGCGTTTCAGCGTCTATACCCCACTCCATCACACGCTCAAGCCCCCCTTGAAGCCTTAGAAATAGACTTTCCACCGAGTCATTGTCGGTGAACTTAGTGGTGGGGACGATTCCCCATGCCACCGTTCCACCTTTCCTCAAAAAGCGCGAGATCTCATCCGGATAGAGCAAGAAGTGCTCCATGTACTCAAAGGCATCAAAGTTGATGATGTCAGGACCGACCTCCATAATCATAGGCCAGTCTGTGTTGCCGCAGCAGTGGATACCTATAAGGGCATCAGATCTCTCTTTCACGTAGTTTATGACTGTTCGGAGTAAATCAACCACCTCTTGGCGCTGAATAGGCGAAAAGGCGGATCCAAAACCGGAAAGATAGGGTTCATCCAGGAAAATGACCGGCCTCCTATTGCACTTGGAAAGCTCTTTTACCTGCCAAAGCGTCTTGATAGCCAGCCCGTTGACCATGGCCTCAAGGAGTTCGGGGTTGTGAAGGACGGGTTTTCCGTTCAGGTCTGTGATGCCTGCCGCAAAGGTAACGGGCCCCACCGTCTGCCCCTTTATGTAATCCCCAACGGGGTCCTTATCCTGGGTAATTAGCTCCAGCATGGCATAGAGTCCGGGGGCATGACTCCTGCTGATGGAGAAGTATCCGATATCCTGGGCCAAGAAATGGTCGTAGAAGCTTACGAGTTCCCTTTCCTTATCCCTGGAGCGTATAGTAAGGGACCTCTTTTGCTCACTGATTTCCAAGAGGGGGAGGCCTTCGCTAAATTGGATGCTCATGTCCTCCAAGTGGCTACGTTTCACAAACTGTGGCCAGAAGGGGAGGTATGGGAGACGTTCCAAGTTCTCATTACAGGTTCCCTCTATATCTTGGAATGGAACGCTACCTATCCCAGTGGCAGCGAAGTCAAAATGGTGTGTCTCACTTGCCATGGTTTAAGCCTTGGGCCTTGGCCCGCCATCTTTCAAGGATTTCGATCATCTTTTCCTTTTTTGATCTGAGCTGGTCTATATCCTTAGACCGGGGCCCTTCTTCTTCATTGATCAAGGCCTTTAACTCAGAAAGGCGCTCCATGGAGGCCGTGTCATCAGGATTGTCTAAAAGCACCCTCTCATATGTGGAGATGGTCTCATGGATCTGTCCTTGATTGTAATAGATTTCCGCGAGGGTGGGTGTTGCAAGCTCAGAAGAGACATCCTCATCCCCTTTTTCTGATGGTGGCTCCTCAGGTACCTCACCTGTATCTGCTTGGACCGGTCTAACCTGCTCCAGGAGATCAAGGGCCTCCTGGTCCTGCGGCTTGTGAGCCAAGTATAGTTTTAGGGCATCGGCAGCTTCCTCTGGCCTTTTCTCTCTTACATAAATATTGGCCTTTAGTTTGTAAGAAGAGATCAAATCCTCAATCATCGAGATGCCCTTTTCCAATTCCTCCTCTGCCTGACCTACAGATCCCACTTCAAAATAGGATTCTGCCAAAAGGATTCTCAGGCGGATGTCGTCAGGGTATCTGTCCAAGGCCTTGAGGCATTCCTGGATCACTTCGCTGTATCGCCCCTCCTGTCCTATTTTCCTTAGGACTAGAAAAAGGGTGCCCTGTGAAGGTCCATGGCTCAGGATCTGGCCAATAAGATCATCTGATTTTCCCATTGCGAAACACCTCCCTTTCTGGCCTCACCTTTTCATCCTCCTGTTGGCCTCCTGGGACTGTTGCTCTACTGAGGCCACTGCTGCCCCCTTCTTTTTTCTCAAACCTATAGATTACCTCGTTTTCCTTGATCAGGTTGAGTTGCCTCCTGACCACCAACTCTACGTATTTTATGTCAGTACGAAGACGATCTATTTCTTCCAGGAGGGCCTGGTTTTCTTCAGCCAACCGTCGTATCTTATCCGTATGGGCCTGTCGTTCCATCTCTGTGCGGTAAAGGTGGATAAGCCCCTGCTCCCCAAAGCCCAGCCATGCCACAATGCCTATCAGAAGGCAGAGGACCATCAAAGGGATTTTCCAGAATTTCCACTTTCTTGAATTCAACTCAAGATTGTCCTGATAAGAAGGGGTTTGCTTTTTTTTCCAATATCATACCCCTAAGTCTACGAGAAAGTCAAAAAGGATCAAGCACGGGGGTATCCAGCCAGCGTACATCTGGTCGGGGGACAAGGTAGGAGGGAAGGATCGCCTTCCCATGTGGCAAGAGGGCAAAGGGGATTGTTGGCGGTATCTTTAGGATCTGGGACTACTACTCTAGCCCCTATTCCGGAGCTGCTCTTCGGTCAAACAGCCTGTACATCTCTTTCCCCAAAGAGAGAAGGTCTTTTCGCTCTTATAAGGCACCAGGTGTTCGTAACCTTCCTCCAAAAGGTTTCTAAGCGAAGACACGGGGATGGAGGATCCTTTGATGTTTATTTCGTCATTATCGTTTTTCCCTGAAATCATTTCTTCAATCTTCATGGACAAAAACCCCCTTCACCGAACTGAAGTGAAATAAATGACTCCCGATCAGTTACGTCCTGATCTCCTGCAACATAAAGATCAGATAAGATATGGCAAAACAGATAAAGGTTATGGCAATAAGGGCGATCATATACGGAAAGACAACAATTAGGCTCTGGCCCAAGGAGAGGGGATTCTGAAACCGGGACGACAGGAGTTTCTCCATGGGGCGCCTCTCCCTCTGGACAATAGAAACAATAGAAATTGTATTGCGCATGGGGTCCATAATTGTCGCGGTTGCGTCGGTGTAGAGGACCATGGGAGAGCATAGTGAGACCATCTCTTTGATTTTGAGATTTTTAATGATGGTCGCAGGTTCCGTCTCTTTTGAGTTGTCCACTGGCGCAACCGTGTTGGCCAGCACATCTGCCCCTAAGGACACAAAGAAGGAGAGAAAGATCCAGAGTGCCGCTGAGGCCAGTGCCGACGTAGCGATACTCTTTAATGAGATGGAAAACAGGATGGCAACCCCAAGCCAAAATGAGATGTAAAAAATGCTGATAACGAGGAAAATGAAAATGCGCCAGACCTCTTCAACCTCTGGTACAGTCCCCACAAGGGCCAGCCCAAAGCCGGAAATGACCAGGACAATGGAAAGCAGAATAATGGAAATGGTTGTCACCCCGGCCAAAAATTTTCCATTGATGACCGCGTCACGGTAGATGGGCTGCGATACCAATTTGACTAGGGTCCCGTCGGCCCTTTCGCGGTTTATGGAATCAAAACCCAAGACCAGACCGATCAGGGGGCCAAAAAAGGCCACAAACTGGACCATGGACAATACCGCCCCGGGAGTGCTAAAGAGGGTCAGAAAGGGGAATCTGGTCTTGGCAAGGGCTTCGAGATTTCCTTTCATGTGAACGCCGGCCATATAGCTCGTTATAAAACTGACCATGGCGATAAGGGCAAAGAGGATTACAAACCTGTAACTACTAAAATGATCTCGAAGCTCTTTGGAGAAGACTGCATAAAGACCTTGCATATTCATACCTCCCGGAAGTACTTCATATAGACCTCTTCCAAGGAATACTCCTTTTCACCCACCCCGAACTTTGCCTCTGCCAGCGATTGCACCGACCCTTCAGCAACCATCTTTCCATCTATCATGATTCCCACACGATGGGATATCTTTTGTACCTGGTAAAGATTGTGAGAAGCGATAAGCACCGTGATGTTTTTGTCCCTGTTTAGAGATTGAATCAGGTCGATCAATCGGAGCGCTCCGTCGGGATCCAGCCCGATTGTAGGTTCATCCAGGAAAAGAACTCTGGGGTCTTTGATAAGGACTTCTGCAACCCCCAAGCGCTGTCTCATCCCACGCGAGAATGCCCCCACCTTTTTGTGTGCATCCTGTGATAGTCCCATCACTTCCAGGAGTTCATGGATCTTTGCGGATGCCTCAGCTCTTTTAATGCCGTTCAGGGTAGCTACATATTCCAGGCTTTCCACCGCATTTAGATCAGCATAAAAACCTACATTCTCCGGAAGGTACCCCACGAGGCGTTTTACCTCCCTGGCCTTTCTCAAGGGGTCCAGTCCACAGACCCTTGAATAGCCCGCCGATGGCCGGCTTAGCCCCAGCAGCATCAGCAGCGTTGTCGTCTTGCCAGCCCCGTTTGGACCTAGAAATCCGAAGATCTCCCCTTCTTTTATCTCAAAGCTGAGGCTGTTTACCGCCCTATGGTGATCATAATTCTTGGTGAGGCTTACGGTTTCAATAACCCTGTCTGCTTCCATATTAACGTCTTCCCAATCGAATAAACAAAAAGACAAGACCTGCCATTACAAAGACAATAATTCCTATACCTATCCATCCCCAGGCACTTGAGGCGTTGACAGTAACCCTTAGTTCAATGGTCTTAGATACCCGTCCCCCTTCTGCCCTGAGGCCTACAGAATAATCACCCACCAATGCCTGGTCAGTTGGAGTGATGGAGACCTCCACCTGTTTGAGCTGTTCTGGGGCCAGGGTGTCTATCTTTTCCGGGTTGAATTCAACCTCCCAGTTTTCCGGTTTGAAGGAGATGAATTGAAGATTGTTTAGCGGCGCAGAACCGGTGTTCTGGACATAGATTGACAAGTTGGCCTTATTCCCCCTAAGGGCGTTCAATGAGAGGAGGCCGGTTGCAGTACCCGCTTCCAGGTTGTAGGTGCCGGTCAGTACTACCTTTAGGACGGCCTCTCCCTCGGCCTCGGCGGAACTGATCTTGACCAATATGGGATAAGTCCCTGGTTTTGCAAATGGGTAAGGCTTCACCTCGACGGCCATAGTCTGGCTCTGGTCGGCCTTTAATCTCAGGCTGGAGATAAATTTTTGTTCATAGGCCGGCTTAAAGTTGATCTCCCAATTCTCAGGTCCTTTGGAAATCAGGTTAAAAATGGTGTCCTTGTCTAACCTGTTTTCAACCTCCAAGGAAAATTCAAACTTTGCACCCGTAGGTCCCTGAAGAACCGGATAGGACGTAGTGATCTTTATCCCCTCGGGCCTCTTCTCTTCCTTCTTTTTCTTTACCTCAATGGTCACTTGACTTGTCGAGACGAATTTTTTGTCTTGGGTCTGACCCCTAATACCAATGGTATATTTTCCAGGCCCCACGGTTTCACCCGGTTGCGCCCTTAAGGTCAGGTTCTTGGATTTATCACTTTCTACGTGAACTCCTGTTACGCCAAAGCTATAGGTCTTTATCCAGGCCTTCCAACCGTCAGGGATTGACGTGACCGCGATATCGATATTTTCATCTCGTCTTCCCTGGTTGGTTACGATTAGGTCTATGTTTACGCCTTCTTCCTCTGAAACCACAATTCCCGTATATTCAGGAGAGACGGATATCCCACGCTCCGGGAGATCTTTTTTCTTCTCTTCGCTAAAGGCTGAAGAGTTAAGAGAGATGAGCAACACCATTACCACAATGAAAAATAGGGATGAAAAAAGAAATGACCTTTCCACTTTCCGTGTCATGGAATCAAACCTCCTCTGATCTTTTGCGGTTTTTGTAACTCAAGGCCCCTTGCCGACATCATAGTCCTTGGCAGTAAAGTTCGAGTGGCCCGGTGGTCCGATTGAAGCAGGGACCGAGGTTTACGTATCCTTTGCATGTTTTTCTAAGGAATCAATGCTATACCCTGCTTTTTTGTAATTTTCAAGGGCCCTCGTCTTCATATTCTTGTCCTTTACCTTCTCTGAATGCTTATCTGCCAGCTCGGCTGCATGGCTCCACATTCCCTCCTTCTCATACTCACCGATTCTTTTATGGACCCTGGCATGTTCTTCAGAGGTCTCAACAATCGCAGC
>JAUUVE010000081.1 GCA_030589715.1 Desulfobacteraceae bacterium
CTCGAGGTGAATCGGTTGCACGATTCCATAATTGAAAGTATAAGGAAAGAGACGGGCGGGAGATTGAGGGAGGGCTGATACAATGGTCCAGATTCCTGATGATAAGAGATATTTCCGGATAGGGGAAGCCAGCCGTATCATAGGGGTTGAACCCTATGTCCTAAGGTACTGGGAGAGCGAATTCCCCCAGGTCAGGCCGCAAAGGGCCGATTCCAAACAGAGGACCTACCAGAAAAAAGATCTGGAAATGATTCTTGAGATAAGAAGACTGCTATACGAGGAAAAAATGACCATTGAAGGTGCCAGGCGGCGCTTGAGACAAGAAAAGGCCGGAGATGCCGTAAAAGGGAGTCCCTTCTTGGGAGAGATAAAAAATGAGCTGCGTGAGGTTATGGAGATACTCTCATGGTCCTAACCCGGATAAACACTGTCAGAGTTGCCTAACAGGGTAAACCGGAATTGGGGAATTGCGACCCCGGAGGAATTTCCCTGGGGGAGCCCTATTCCACCCCAGTACGATAGTCTCTACCTACCCCAGTACCATCTGCCGGAGTTACAGAACAGGCGGGATAAAAATTGAGGAATTGAGGAATTGGAGGTACTATTTGACTGCCAAGGGTGATCTTTATCTGGAAAGGATCTTGAAAGACCAACTGGACAGGGGCGGAAAGGTTTTTCCCCTTTCAAAGGACTGGATAACGGGCAGGTCGGGAAGTGCGACTGAATTTGGCTATTATGCCCCCTCCGCCACTTTTTCCGTACGCCACCTTTTTCAGCATCAGCTGGCTTGAGCAGGTCTGGGCCAGGGTTTCAAATTTCCAGTTTCTCTCCTTGAAATCGCATTCCAGGAAAGTCCAAAAAACTTACGATAAAACTACAGTTTTGATGGACTATAATGGTCCTATCCTTTTCTAACAAATAAAGACCTTTGAAGGTGTCTGGCTGATCAGGCGATGCCCTTCCTCCGTTACCAAGAAAACATTCTCAATCCCTGCAGAGAATTCGTTCTCAAAAAGCATCTTTGGCTCAAGGGCGAGGGTCATGCCCACCTCGAGGGGTACCTCTCTGTTGGAGGCAATAATGGGTTGCTCGACAAGTTCAAGACCAATGCCGTGCCCTACAAATGCCACCTTATACCCGGGCGGTCCAAGAAAGGTCTCAGCATAGCCAAGTGATGTGGCCTTGGCGATGGATAAGTGAAAGAGGTCGTCAAGGCTGATGCCTGGTTTCACGATATCCAAGACCTCATTTTGTATTTCGATGGCCGTCTTGCAGGCATCAAAGGCCTTTTGGGGCATGGGGCCCATGGAAAACATCCTGGTCTCATCGAAATGGTAACCGTTTAGGACCGAATTGAAATCGATAAAGATCGGCTCATTTGGAGCCAGCTTCTTGCTTCCTGCCCCGCAAGGAAATGCGGCCGAGGTGCCTTCTCCGGTGACGGGTGCATCCAATAGCCCCACCAGTCCACCACTCTTGCCGCTTAGGATGTGCCAAGGGTATCCCTCGGTCTGATAATCCCTGACTCGCAGCTTGGCCCCATGGCCCAGTTTCCTGGCAAATGTCTCGAACATCCCTGCAAATTCCATCTCAGTATAACCTGGTCGGATGTTTTCTTGGATATATCCAAAGGTCTTGCATGAAAGCTCGGCTGTCTTCTCCATCTGTTCGATCTCCCATGCCGACTTTATCATCCTCACCTTGAGGATTAGGGGAGAGGTATCTACATAATTTTGATCCTGAAAAAGCTGACAATAGAATTTGAACTGGTTTACGGGGATCACGTCCAGCTCAAACCCCATATTGCGGGGGAGCCGGCCATAGAAGTCCAGGATTCTACCTGGGACCTCCTTTACGGACTTGATCTCAACGATCTCCTTGATGGAGGACTCCCTCTGCGCCCTGGGCATGTATTTCTTTATCAATAAAAGGGGCGCCCCCTCGGCAGGAATAAACAGGAATCCGTTCTGGGCGGTGCCCGAAAAATAGAAGAGGTCAACACGCTGGATAACAAAGAGTCCATCGATCTCAGCCTTCCTTAATTCCTCTTGGATTCTGAGGATTCGGCCCTCTATCTCGCTTGCCGGCACCCTAAACTCCCCGGGCAATTCCGCCTGAGATGTTGTGACGCCTTTTTTCATATCTCACCGTGCTACAAAAGAAACCGGATAAACCGGCGCATTAAGAATTGGGGGCCGGAGATCCCGTAAGTTCTCAATAAGTTCGGGCACCGTGGGGTTCAGCTGTTTCTCTCCGGCGCTCTCTAAACCAGTCGTCGTAACGTGGCTGATATTTGGGGTTTTGCCCAAAGCACGGAGAAACCAATAAGGGTTCATTAGGAGAAAACCCCAAATATCAACCACTGCGAAAGTGAGAAGTAAATCCCATTTGAGAGAGCGCCTTCAAGAAACACCCGAACCCCACTCCAGAAATCCTATTATTTCTCCCGGACTTATTGAGAAGTTACGAGATCCCGCCCAAAGCGAGGGAACTTGAGCCCCATCACCAACAATTTTGATTGACACCCTTGAATTTTCAACAGTCAATTCCTGGCCGACCGATCATCTATCACAGGTCCGTGTCTATTCACAATCCCTTTTTCCAAATGGAAGACAATCATTCGGCCTTGGACGAGGCTGAAACGGGTACTCACACACCGACCACAGGGCTTTTGTAGCTTGAAAAAGCTCTCCCGGTCTGATAGGTTTCCCGCAGATGGGAAAGAACTTTGCCTCTATCGATATTGGGACTCATACCGCTAGGGTCCTGATTGGCCAAAAACTTGGGCCACCGGGTCTTCTCCGGCCCATTTTCAGAGAGAGGACCTATATCCGTCTGGGCGAAGGTTTTGACCATTCGGGAAGGAAGACGATCCATTCCCATGCCATTACTCGCACCGTCAAGGCGCTTCAAGATTTCTCGCGGTATATGAAGGACTTTAATGTCCATAAGGTCCTTGCTGTGGCCACAGGAGTTGTCAGGGAGGCGTCAAACAGGGAGCTGTTTCTTGGCTCTATCCGCCAAAATACAGGTTTTGAGGTAAGGCCCATAGGGGGAGATGAGGAGGCCCTTCTTACCGGAAAAGGGGTATTAAATGCACTTGGGGTTCAAAAGGACCCTTTTGTCATATTTGACCTTGGTGGTGGAAGCACAGAGTTTTTGTTTGGGGGCAGGCATGCACCAGAAGTCAGGTCGATCCCTATTGGGGCAGTGACACTGACACAAGAACACCTGGAGTCGGATCCTCCGGATGAAAAAGAGCTCTCTTTCCTCTCAGGATATATTGATAAATCCCTTAAGGGGCTCCATCTGCTGAGTTCCCAGGGCAGGGATAATTGTCCTGCGGATTGTCTTCTGATAGGTACCGGGGGCACCGTGACAACCCTTGCTGCAATGCTTCACGGGATTCTTCCGCAAGAGATAGGACCTGAGAGAATTAATGGTCTAATATTGGAGGGGTCGGATATAGGAGCCCTTTTTGACAAGATGAGTAAATTGAGCGTTGAGGAAAGACTAAGATTGCCCGGTCTGGACCCGGGGAGGGCAGGCGTGATCTTGGCGGGCGCTCTGGTCGTATTAAGGGTGCTTTATTTTCTGAGGTCATCTCAAATGGTGGTGAGCCTGTCAGACCTTCTGGAAGGCATTTTAATCAATTATTTCGAGGGGGAGGAACATGAATAGGAACAATATTGGATTCGGCTATACATTTGATGATCTTATCCTGGTCCCGCGCCGTTCTTCTGTCTTACCGAGCCAGGTGGATGTAAAGACGAGGTTATCACGGAATCTCAGCCTAAATATACCCATTGTCAGTGCGGCAATGGATACCGTTACTGAATCGGAGACCGCCATTACCCTTGCCCGTCAGGGAGGCCTGGGCTTTATCCACAGGAATATCAGCGTTGAAAAACAGGCCCTGGAGGTTGAGAAGGTCAAGAAATCTGAAAGCGGAATGATCGTTGATCCTATTACCATAGAGCCTGAACAGAAGATCCATGAGGTGCTCGAGATCATGGGGAAATACAGGATCTCCGGTGTGCCAGTGGTAAAGAAAGGAAATCTGGTTGGGATCATCACCAATCGGGACTTGAGGTTTGAGACCAATCTGGACCAGAAGGTGGGGGCGGTGATGACCAAAGACGATCTTGCCACTGCCAAGGTAGGGATTACCCTCGAGGAATCCAAGGCCATCCTTCATGAGAGGCGCATTGAGAAGCTCCTAGTCGTTGACGACGAGGGGAAGCTCCAGGGACTGATCACAATAAAGGATATAGAAAAGATAAGAAAATACCCCAATTCATGTAAGGATGAGCTGGGCCGATTGAGAGTAGGTGCTGCTGTAGGGGTGGGAGAAGATACTGAGAGGAGGGTTGCAAGCCTGGTCGCAGCGGATGTGGATATCCTGGTCATAGATACGGCCCACGGCCACTCAGCCCTGGTAGTCCAGACGGTAAAGAAAACCAAAAAGAAATTTCCTGATCTGGAGCTGGCCGCCGGGAATGTGGCCACAGGCGAGGGGACCAGGGCGCTGATTGAGGCGGGGGCCGATGCCGTCAAGGTTGGTGTAGGGCCTGGATCCATCTGCACAACCCGAGTGATTGCCGGTATCGGTGTGCCTCAGATGACTGCCATCATGGAGTGTGCCGAGGAGGCAAAGAAGAGCGGGGTTCCGATCATAGCGGATGGGGGGATCAAATACTCCGGGGATATCACCAAGGCGATGGCAGGCGGGGCCAATTCTGTCATGATCGGAAGCCTCTTTGGAGGGACCGAAGAAAGCCCCGGGGAGACGATACTCTTTCAAGGAAGGACCTATAAGGTCTACAGAGGAATGGGTTCCCTTGAGGCCATGAAGGAGGGGAGCAAGGACAGATATTTTCAGGAAGAGACAAACCTGGAGAGTAAATTGGTGCCGGAAGGCATTGTTGGCCGGGTGCCCTATCGCGGGCCGCTGGCCGATACCATCTATCAACTCGTGGGGGGATTAAGGGCAGGAATGGGTTATCTGGGATGCCCCGATATGGAAACGCTTCAGACAGAGCCAAACTTTATCCGGATTACACCCGCAGGCCACAAGGAGGGCCATGTCCACGATGTGATCATTATTAAGGAGGCACCTAATTACCGGGTGGAATAACCGAGTAACCCGAAACTCGAAATTGAAATGACCTATATTTTCTTGTCCCGTCTAGTTTCGAGTTTCTGTCAGCAGATCCAAAAGCTTTTGTTAAACGAAAAAGAGACATTCCAAAAATTTTATCTTAAGGGCTATACCTCAAATCAATGTCGAAGAGCCTGTACAAACAAAAAATACTGATCCTGGATTTCGGTTCCCAGTACACCCAGCTCATCGCCAGGCGGGTCCGGGAGACAAAGGTCTACTGCGAGATCCATCCCTTCAACATGGGTCTTCAAAAGATAAAGGCCTTTTCTCCAAAGGGCGTAATCCTCTCAGGGGGGCCTGCCAGCATATATGACAAGGATGCCCCCATGGCCGAGATAGAGGTCCTGGAACTGGGAGTACCGGTCCTGGGGATATGTTATGGGATGCAATTCCTCACCCACCTGCTTGGGGGTAGTGTTGCGAGGGCCACGGATCGTGAGTACGGGAATGCCACCATTATTATTGAGGACGATAAGGACCTCTTTCATGGGCTTGGAAAGGGGACAGCGCAGACCGTATGGATGAGCCACGGTGATCGGATCGACCGGGTACCGGAAGGATTTGAGATCCTGGCAGGGAGCAAGAACAGCCCTGTGTCAGCCATGGTAGACCCTGAGCGCAAATACTTCGGGGTCCAGTTTCATCCAGAGGTAGCCCACACGCCCGAGGGCTCCAGGATCTTGAGGAACTTCCTTTTCAGGGTATGTAAGTGTGAGCCCTCATGGACCATGACCTCCTTTGTTCGCCGGACAATCCAGGGTCTAAGAGAGGAGGTGGGTGATGGCAGGGTGATCTGCGGACTATCGGGCGGGGTAGACTCCTCTGTAACGGCCGTCCTGCTCCATAAGGCGATCGGCAAGAGGCTTTCCTGTATCCTTGTTGACAATGGCCTCCTCAGGAGAGGGGAGGCCCAGGAAGTCATGGAGATCTTCCGCCGGTACATGGGTATGGATTTGCATCTGGTAGATGCCTCCAAACACTTTATGGGCCATCTCAAAGGTGTCACGGACCCTGAGGAGAAGAGAAAGATCATAGGCAGGGAGTTCATCTCAGTCTTTGAAAATAAGGCCAAGGAACTGGGTGGGGTGGCATTCTTGGCCCAGGGCACCCTGTATCCGGATGTGATTGAGAGTGTCTCCTTTAAAGGACCTTCAGCGACCATCAAGAGCCACCACAACGTTGGTGGTCTCCCGGAGGTTATGGAACTACGACTCGTTGAACCGCTTCGGGAATTGTTCAAGGACGAGGTCCGCCAGGTGGGTCTGGAGCTTGATCTTCCCAGGGAATTGGTGATGAGACAGCCATTTCCGGGCCCGGGTCTTGCGGTCAGGATCCTTGGGGAAGTGACCGGCGAGCGGCTTGATACGTTGAGGTCTGCCGATGTAATCGTTGAGGAGGAGATCAAGAAGGCAGGCCTCTACGAAAAGGTCTGGCAGTCTTTTGCCGTGCTTCTCCCGGTGAGGACGGTCGGTGTAATGGGAGATGAGAGGACCTATAAAAATGTTATAGCCGTGAGGGTGGTGGACAGCCAGGATGCCATGACAGCAGACTGGTCAAGGGTTCCATATGAGGTACTGGGTGCGATTTCCAACAGGATTATCAACAGCGTCAACGGCGTCAATCGGGTTGTCTACGATATATCCTCCAAACCACCCAGTACGATCGAGTGGGAATAGCTGGTGCCTGAACGAAAAGTCCGTTCAGGCACTAGGCACAGCCGAGCTGCGGCAATTGAGGTGCTGTACCTTCGATATTCACCGCCTGCACTCCCGATTGATCGGGATCGCTTGAGACGCTGAGTTCACAGAGGAATCAATTTTTCATTTGTCCCGCTGTCAACGGGACAAATGAAAGCCTTTAGCCACTGCATTGCAAAGGACCTATTCCTTGAGAAATCATTAAAACTCAGCGTTCCCCCTACGGGGCGTAAGCCCTATGGGCCGGAGGCTGCGTTTCGAACGAGTGTAGCGAGTGGGCGGTTATTGCGTTAAATGCAAACAATTTAATGCTCTCTGTAATAAGGATGTGGGAAATGTTCCTAGATCAGGTGGCTGAGCTATGAGAAGGCTTGTTTTCCTTTTTGTCCTTTTTCTGCCTTTGGCATTACCTTTCCACTTGCTCCATGCGGAGTCTGCGGATGATCGGGGGGAGTATCAAGAAAGGCTCCGCACCCTCGAATCCTTGCTCGAATCCATTGTTGATGTATCAGAAAGGATTGCAGCGACACAACAAATCCTGCAAGGGCCCCGAGGCCTTGGCCGAGAAAAGAGGCTTAGGGAAAAAATCAATGAGTTGAGTCTAAAATTGAGGGATATGGAGGAGACCTTTGACCAGTTGGCCACCGATGTGGGTTTCCTCGCCTTTGAGGAAAAGAAGAAAGTTGGGGTGGATTGGAACCAGGAGCTCCAGGAACTCCTTGGGCCTGTGTTGAGGGAAGTAAAAAAGATGACTTCCCACCCGAGGGAGCTCGAAAAACTCAGGGCTAAGATCGACATTTATAGCTCCCAACTGGAGATGACACAAAAGGCCATCCAGAGTCTCTTCACACTCCAATCCTATGCCACGAGCCCTAAGCTCATCGAGAAGGTGAATGGTCTCATGCGTATGTGGCAGGACAGGCAGCTTGAGATCAGCACTCAGATGAATATCGCTACCCAGCGGCTTGATCAGAGACTAAAAAAGAAGAAGCCGATATCTGAAACGATTCAGGAATTATTGCAGATATTCTTTAAGAGCAGGGGCCGCAACATCCTGTTTGCCCTCTTTGCCTTTGCCTTTGTGTGGGTTGCCCTTCACTACCTCCA
>JAUUVE010000263.1 GCA_030589715.1 Desulfobacteraceae bacterium
CCTCAGCTTGGAGCGGGACTGTCAAATTCGCTGCGGTCATTTGCCCGCCCCGCAATCCGGGCGTTTGGTGCCCCGGACGATGTCGACGGTTCCAGCCCATATCCATAATGTAAGGACCAATCTAAGCCAGATCGTGCGTCTGTTGGATATAAAGATAGGGGTCAGGTCTACTCTTGACTTATGTTGTTGAATGTGGTAGTAATGTCCCATGTCAAGGCCACTGAGAATACAATATCCCGATGCGTGGTATCCCGAAAAGCAGTGCCTATCAGATCCTTAACACATTGGAGCGACGTGGATACGTACGGCATGCGGGAGAAAGCCATAAGTATTCCTTGGGCCTAAGACTTTTTGAACTCGGGACACAGACGGTCTCGTATCTGGACATCCGCACCGAGGCCATGCCGACGCTCAGAGAATTGGTGGCAAAAACAAATGAGACCTGTAACCTGGGGATTCTTGATGGAACAGTTGGCGTTTACCCGGCCAAGGTGGAAGGCACCCAAGCAGTTCGTTTGAACTCATATGAGGGAAAGAGGCTTCCCCTGCACTCCACTGCCATGGGGAAGGTCTTATTGGCCTGGCGGGAAGAGGATCTGGATACGCTACTTCAGGATATTGAACTCACGAGTTTTACGGAAGACACCATTGTAGAAAAGCAAAAACTGAAAGAGAACCTAAAGTTGGTTAGAGTTAGGGGATGGGCCCAAGGCTACGGGTAAGGAGCAAATAATTGAGCGAGAAGAGATATGTAATGGGTAACCTGGCCATTACCCGAGGCGCCCTTGAATCAGGCGTAAAGGTCGTGGCCGGCTACCCGGGCACGCCGGCCTCTGAAATTGTGGAGGGGTTTGTGGATTACACCCATGTTCACGCCGAATGGTCATGCAATGAAAAGGTGGCCCTTGAGGTAGCCCTGGGCGCATCCCTAGACAATGTGCGGGCCATGGCGGTCATGAAACACAATGGTACCAATGTCTGCGCAGATATTCTGATGCATGTGAACTTCACTGGGGTAAAGGGGGGTCTGGTGCTGATCTCTGCCGACGATCCCGGCGCTCTATCCTCACAGAATGAAGAGGACAGCCGCATTCTGATTCACACCTACGCGAACCTACCGGTCTTTGACCCATGCAGTGCCCTTGAGGCAAAGGCCATGGTGAAGGAGGCCTTTGGGCTTTCGGAAGAGACCCGGATGTGTTTCGTTATCAGACCGGTTATGAGGGTCTGCCACAGCCGGGCCGTGGTCCCTTTTGAGGATTATGACCCCAGCAAATTCCCTGAGGCAGAATGGGAAGACGACCGCGAACGGTATATAATGAGTGCAGTGGAGGTCAGAGAACTGGGAGGGATCAAGAGACCCCAGGCCAGACATCGCTGGTTGAATAAAAAGTATAAGGAAATGATGGGGCTTTTCGAAGACAGCCCTTTCAACGGGATCGAATATGGGGAGGGAGAAATAGGACTTGTGGGATGTGGGATAGGCTATACATACATCAAGGAAGCCGCACAAAAGTTCAATAAAAAGTATCCCATCCTCAAGCTGGGCACCCTGCCCATACCCGAGAAGAAGGTGCTCAGATTTTTAGAAGATAAAAAGAGAGTGGTTGTCTTTGAAGAGATCGAACCGGTGGTGGAGAATCTTATCAAACAGCTCTGTCATGATAACCGAATCCCGGTAGAAGTTCATGGGAGATCCGGTTTCTATCCGTCTGACGGTGAATTAACGGTACAAATCGTCAAAGATGCGGTTAAGAAGGCTGATCCTCAGCTGAAGATCCTCGACCCGATCGAACCGCAAAAGCTGGATATCGAAATCCCCGTTCGAACCCGCACCCAATGCGTGGGGTGCTCCCACAGGATCGTTCTCTACAACCTCAAAAGGATAGCCAGAAAGAAAAAAGGCGTTGTTTTCGGCGATATAGGGTGTCACGATGCGGGAGCTTTCAAACCCTTGGAATTGCAATCCACCATATATTGTATGGGTTCGTCGGTACCCATGGCGACCGGGGCCTTTTTCGCCGGTGAGAAGAGACCGGTCTTTTCCATGATCGGGGATTCAACCCTGTTCCACCTTGGGCTTAATGGCCTGATCAATGCCGCTTACCAGAAAAGCAAACAGGTGGTCATCCTGAGCGATAACAGGACCACGGCCATGACCGGATTTCAGCCCCATGCAGGCAGTGGCGTCAACCTTTACGGTGAGATAACCCCAGAGGTAGACCTTGAAAAACTGATGGAGGCCATCAAGGTTCATGTACACATAATCGACCCCTATGACATAAGAAAAACCTATGAGACCTTGAAGAGGGCAGTCGAAGAAGATGGGGTATCCCTGGTGATCGCCTCAAGCCCTTGCTATCTCAGGGGATCACGGGAGGGTGTCAAATTTTTTGAACCGCGGGAGGTCAAAGTTGATGAGGAAAGATGCAACGGTTGCATGATCTGCATTAACGACTTCGGCTGCCCTGCCCTTGTTTATGAACCGGATAACGAGAAAGTTCGCATCGAGACTTTGACTTGCGTGAAGTGCGGTCTTTGTGCGGATGTCTGTAAGAGAGAAGCGATCTCATGAAAAAAGATGTACTTATAGCCGGTGTTGGCGGCCAGGGCAATATATTCGCCTCAAATGTCCTGTCCCAATACGCCATAGCAGCGGGCTTCAATGTATTGGGTACGGAAACCATCGGCGCGGCTCAGAGGGGCGGCTCGGTCGTCTCACATGTGCGCATTTCGGACAAACCGATCTTCTCCCCATTGATTCCTGCTGGTTCGGTAGACATTCTCCTGGGGATAGAAACTCTGGAGCTTTTACGACACATAAGACTCTTAGGGAAAGACGGGTATTACATCCTCAATCTGTTTTCTGTGCCCACGGTTTACACGAACCTGGGCATAGACCGCTATCCTCGTCAGGAGGAGATCATTCAAGCTGCAAGAAAGGTCTGTGAAAGGGGATATGAAATCCGTGCAACTCACAAGGCCGCCCAATTGGGCAGCATACAGATGACAAATATGGTTATGCTCGGCGTTCTGGTTAAAGTGGATGATTTTTTCGATTACGACGAAGTGAAAAAGATTGTTGAAAAACTTTCACCTGAAATGTTTTCAGAGAAAAATCTATTGGGCTTTGATGCCGGTTATGAGCATTTTTAGCCTATTCCAACACTCAAAACGGGGCCTGGGGTCAGGCCTTGACTTGTGACAGATACCTCATGATCTCCTGGACACCCCTCCTGATTTTCCTGTCATTTTCTAACTTCTCCGAAAATCTTGTGTTGACCTTAGAGACCGCAGAATAACTCAACCCTCCAAAGAGATCACCTATCTCTGATTGGTCTTGCCATTGTGAATACCTCTACTAAAAGCATTTTTCAATCATTATGTTGTCACATGTCAAGGCCTGCCCCCACTCACCACGATTTTTCTTGACTCTCCCTTGGTTTTATTTAATTCTGTTAACCAGAATTCGTCCTCCATAACTTAACCCTAATCGAAGGGGGGTTCCAATGGAGAAACACCTCAAAATTTGCCTACCCCGCTCCTTGCCGAAGTTGTCTATTTGGTAAGGAGTCCAAAAGATCGTCTCTGTTTAGCACAGCCAACCGTTTCACTAAAAAAGGAGATTCTTATGTCAGCACAAGAAAATAAGGAAATAGTCCGGCATTTCATTGACGAAGCCTATAACAAGGGAAATCTGAGCATAGGAGATAAATGGTTGACCTCCAATTCTGTTTTTCACACCCCCGAAGCGGATATTGAGGGCATCGAAGGCTGGAAGCAATACGCGAGGGCGTTTCTCACTGGATTTTCCGACCTTGTCGTCTCTGTTGAGGACACCATCGCCGAAGGGGATAAGGTTGTGGCGCACTGGACATGTCGTGGGACCCACACGGGGGAACTTCGGGGGATAGCGCCGACCGGGAAGCAGGTCACGTGGACCGGAATTGCCATCTATCGTTTTGCTGGCGGCAAGATTGAGGAAATACTCGGCTGGAATGACGCATTGGGCCTGATGCAACAGCTTGGCGCTGTTCCATCTGAGTAGAAATGGTGAGATTATTCTATTGAGCAAAACAGTTTTCCCTAAAGGGATTGATAATGAAATGCCCAAAGTGCCAAGCTGAGAATCCTGAGTCGAAAAAGTTTTGTCGCAAGTGTGGGAAAAAACTATTATTGGCTTGTCCTAAATGTGGTGCTGAAATTCTTCCAGACGATGATTTCTGTGGAGATTGTGGCC
>JAUUVE010000369.1 GCA_030589715.1 Desulfobacteraceae bacterium
ACCACGGGACCCTCGGGACGATCACTGAAGACAGGCTCGAGAGCCCCTCCCCGGCGTGGCAGTCTGCGTAAAGGCGGATCCTGGTCCGATAGCCACCCCCAAAAAGCCGGTAGATGGGGACCCCAAGAGACTGCCCGAGGAGGTCCCAGAGGGCACTCTCAATCCCTGCACAGGCGTTATTGACGATGCCGCCCAGCAGCCCGGCGGCCACTCCGGCTGTCCTCATGATGCGTCCCAGACGCTCGATCTCCACCGTATCCTGCCCCAAGAGAAGGGGTCGGAGTTCGCGGATAAGGGTGGTCAGGCCGGGGGCGAAGAAGCATTCGCCGTAGCCTACGGCCCCTTCATCGGTAAGAATCTTGACGAGCGTCCAGTCGTAGTTTGCCTCAATGACCGCTGTCTGTATGTCTTTGATACGCATAAGTGCCTCCCCATAACCTTGTGGTCACAACAAGATATTTCGTAATACTTCAGCTATTTCTGACAGGATAACAGGCCCGCCCTGGCGCGATGTAGGAAGCTTCGTTTAAGCGGTATCGTTATTACCCTTAAGATGGTGGCTTCAGTTATCAGCGACTCCTTTGAGCAGGTCTGGGCCAGGGATAGACATGATAATTTTTTCATCCTGTTGATCTTTTAGTTTAGATCCTTTAGTTTACGCTTAATTTCAACTTTTCTCTCTCCAAAATTTAGAACCAGGCCACAGGTTTCCCTGTAGCAACAAGGTAATTAACCAATTGGACTTCATGGGCTTTAATTATTCGTCTGACAGATTTTAGTTGTGATACGTTTTTTGATTAACTGGATTTACCCGCCTGAGGCGGGTTTATATCAAGTCTATCCCGTTATCCCGTCAAATATTTTGCCTCCAGTGAACTGTTAAGATATTTCAACCTTGCATGGAGATCTTGGCTGCTCCTCTCACCAGATGGTCGACCCCCCGTCCACAAGCAGCGTCTGGCCGGTGATAAAATCGGATGCATCGGAAGCCAGAAAGATGGCAGCGCCCACATGATCCGAAGGGTCCCCCATTCTCCCCATGGGAATGGAGTCGATCCTTTCCTTCAGGTCTTCAGGATGTTCCTCGAAGTACTTCTTGTTGAGTTCGGTAATGGTTGGCCCGGGGCCGATGGCGTTTACATTGACGTTGTGTCCAGCCCATTCAAGCGCCAGTGCACGGGTTAAATGGGATACCCCTGCCTTTGATACGGCATATACTGCCCGTCCCGGCTGGACTACTTCGGAGACATTGGAGGAGATATTGATGATCTTTCCCTTTTTCCTCTTGATCATTTCCTTTCCCACAAGCTGACAGCAGAAAAATAGCCCTTTGAGATTGATATCCAAGATATTGTCCCACTCCTCCTCAGAAAAATCCTCTACCGGCCCCCTGAGGATTACCCCGGCACTATTTACGAGGATATCAATCTTCCCAAAATCGCTCAGGACAGCTGACACCAAATTGGCCACTGAGGACCTGCTGGCCACGTCCGCCGGGATTGCCACCGCCTCTAGCCCCTCGTTTTTAAGAGATTCGGCTGCCCTCTGCCCCTCTGATTCTCTTCGATTTGTTATCACCACGGTTGCCCTCAAACCCGCAATGCCCTTTGCAATGGCATAACCTATCCCCTGGTTTCCTCCTGTAATGATGGCTATCCTTCCTGAGAGATCGAAGAGATCCATTGCCTTCCCCCTTTCAAAAGTTGAGGTGTCGTTGTCGCCGGTTTTTTGTTGGACATGATCATCTACGGGTCAGAAAGGGCTCTAGCGGACCAAAAGCCAATCACTGTCTTTCTGGATTCCCAACCCGTGTCTTACCGCGGTCTTGATCTGTGGCAGATCCCAGGCATCACCGGTCAGGTGGTTGACAGCGGCGTAGTTCTGGAGAAGACGTACTCCCTGCACGTCCAGGGCCACTTGATCACCGGATGCAAGGATTACGCCGGGGTGAACGGCCAGCCCTATGGCCGGTCCGCCGCTTACAAAAGAGATCCGTCCGTCCATTATGATCAGGTCGGGCTTTACTGGAATGTTCATCTCAGTGGCTCGTTGAGAAACAAAGAGGTGGCTATCTCCATGCAGGATGAAACGATCGAATAAGTGAACCAGCCCCACTGTTAGCTTGAGGCTCATGGAAAATCCTGCCAGATAATGGGTCTTCATGGTTGGCAGGTAGACGATTTTATCAAAGTCTTCCAGATCCCTTGGATAGGCGATCACATCCAGATATTCCCCATCGATTGGCACATCAATATACTCGGATTTATCAAAGTCAAGTAGCGGGATCTTCATTTCCGCCATCCGCGAGGAAATGCCCGCTTTCTCAAAGATCTTTGAGGTGGGCACCCAGGGCCGACCCGCGCCCTCGCCCACAGAGATCTTGCTGTAACCGTGCTCTCGCAAGAGATCAATGACTGCGGAGAGGAAATCAAGGGCGGTAGAGCCTGGAGGGGGGTCATCGCTGTTAAAGTTGGGCTTCAAGAGGATGCGGTCCTCGGTCTTGAGTGACTTGTTGAGGCCTCCGAGGAGATCCACTGCCTTTTGAATATCACCCTTTATCTCTTCTTCTGCCATGACAAAGGAGACCAGCGCCTTTCCGTCCCTGGTGTAAGGATTGGGCCTCCGGTGGCGGAGGTTCACCTTCCCCACCACTTCCTTCTTCATCAATGGAGGATAATCCTTGGAGCGCATCTCACCCAGGTGCTCCATATATTCCTCTCGGTGAAAGATGACTTCTTCAGGTTTGAATTCCATATCTCTTCACTCCTTTTCTAAGATAACCACCGACAGCGTACCCGTGAGGGGTACAAAGCCCGTCTCCAAATTCCGGAAAAATATAGCCTTAACAAAAAAACACCTGGCCCTCTAAACTGCTATCTCTTCTGTTTTCGGGTAGTTTCCAATCGCCAATCAGCAATCAACAATCATAAATCCTCATACCAACCACTACATAAGCTTACTCACCAGATTTGTCAATCTCCTAACCCGGATGAACCGGAATTGTAAATACCCTGCCATAGGCCCTCTACCCCGGCCAAGTAGCGCGCCTTAATTATAGGGCTTAACCCTTCCCGCAAGACGGGATGGTCCATGCTGAGCTTTGGCAATGACCTTTTCGAGCTATGC
>JAUUVE010000242.1 GCA_030589715.1 Desulfobacteraceae bacterium
AAGGTCTCTTCAGTCATCACCAGCATGTCATGACTGGTATCTGCCAGGATTGTAGGCTCAAAGAAATAGCCTCTCTCGAACTCCGGCCCTTGGGGTCTTTTGCCACCATGGATCAGCCGGGCCCCTACGGACACGGCATCTTCAATGTGCCTCTTGCTCTTTTCAAGGCCCTCCAGGCTCGCCATGGGGCCCAGGTCGCAGGAGGGGTTCTCCAGCCCATTTCCGATGGTAAGTTTCTGCGTCTCCTGGCTAAACGCCTCCAAAAAGGAGTCGTAGACGTCTTCTTGGACATATATCCGATTGATGGCGATGCAGATCTGCCCCATATTGCGGAAAGATCTTCTTGTGGCCCCTTTAGCGGCGCTCAAAAGGTCAGAGTTACTGCTGACGATAAGAGGGCATTGGCCCCCCAGTTCCAGTGATACTTTCTTAATGGAATCTTTACACTGTGCCTGGATTTCTTTCCCCACTTCAAGAGAGCCGGTAAAGGCAATTTTTTGAGAAACAGGGCTTCTAACCAGTTCGCGTCCAACACTCCCTCCGGATCCCGTCACAACGTTAATCACTCCCTGGGGAAAGCCGGCGTCAAACAGGCACCGCCAGTACTGCAGAGGAGAAAGGGGCGTAAGAGAGGGGGGTTTGGCCACAATGGTGCAGCCTGCCGCCAGTGCTGCCGCTGCCTTCCAACCCGTCAGTTCCACAGGGTAGTTCCATGGGGACAAGGCAGCCACCACACCCAGGGGTTGTTTAATCACAAGGCTCTGATCCCATGGATCTGTATTGGCAATGATCTTCCCATAGGCCCTTTTCCCCTCCTCGGCGTAGTAGCGAAGCATCTCAACCGCCTTTTCGATCTCTCCAATCGCCTCTTTTAGCGGTTTACCCTGCTCCCTAGTCAAGACCTGCCCGATCTTCTCTTTCCGTTCTTCGAGGATGTGGCTCGCCCGCCGGAGATAGGCTGCGCGTTGTTCCGGGGAGAGTCTTGCCCAGTGGGGGAAGGCCTTTTGGGCCGCCTCCAGGGCCCTTGTTACTTCATCCTTGGTTGCCACGGGCACCCTGGCGAAAGGCTCCTCCGTGGCAGGATTGATCACCTCAATATACTCTCCACTATCCGAGTCAACCCATTCGCCACTAGTCAGCATCAAACAGGTTTCCATTTTCTCCCCCATCAGGTCTTTTCCACACGGCCGGTAACCCAGAGGATCGCCAGGGGTTGGATGCCCGTATTATAAGTAACATGGTATTCTCCAAAAGGCACATAAAAGGCGTCGCCCGCCTGTATGGGAAATTCATCTTCTCCAACGACCATTTTTCCTTTTCCGGAAAGAATGTAGTAAACCTCTTCCATATCATCATGGGCGTGCCCAGTGGTCTTGCCCGTCGGATAAATGATTGTATGACCCATTTTTAGATTCTTGGACGGTGAATCTTTCGGATCGATCAGAAAATAGGTATCCCTGAGTGTTTCATCTTGCCGCTCTTTAACCACATGTCTGAGAGAACGTTTGTCCTCGTCCGGTTTCATGCCCTCTATGTTTACCAAATACTTCATTTACTAACCTCCTTATCAAATGATTCCTGCGTTACCCACCCACGGTCCGATAACGGGTGATGCCACTACCATGACATGACCTGTTATGTTCGTCCGCTTGGGGTTAAGAACTCATGTCTGCCTTTCGCAGGAGTAACCTTTCGCTCAAGATCTATCGGGAGATCCCCACAATCCAATCTTCCGCCATGAGTGCACATCAGGTCTTGGGCAGAAGTGATGTTAGAAGCCTTTCGATAGACAAGGCCACACAAGAGACAGATTGTGCGAACGGAAGATTACCCCCCGCCTATTGCCATGATGAGCCCGATTACATCACCATCCTTGACAATGTGGTTTGCCTTGGCAGGGAAGTGGTTTACCATGATTGAATTCACCTTTTTAGCCGGTATGCCGAGTTCCTCTATAAGTTGGTTTATCGTCTTGCCGTGCCCGCTCTCAACCACAAGACCTTCTGCGGGGTCGTATTCCGGCACGTGCTTTCTGAGAAAGGGACTGAGTTCGATACGCACTGGCATGGGTATTATCCCCCTTCCTAAGGGCTTGCACAAAATCGTGACAAGGGATCTTGTATCAGCAGTCACCCGCTGCACTTCGTAAAGTCAAGAACCGATGGCAATAGTCCACAGTTCTTTAATTGGGTCTTACAAGGATCTTCAGGTGTTTGTCCTTGTTCCGGATGAGTTCTTGGAAGCCCTTTTCAATGAGGTCGTCCAGGACGATGCGGCCCGTTATAAGCCCTTCTCCGGAAAGGCGTCCATCTGCCAATAAGAGCAGCACCTTCTCATATTCGTCAACATAGCAAAGGGAGCCCACTATCTCCTTTTCCGTAAAGACAATATCGTTGAAATTTATGGTTGAAGGTTGTGAAAAGACACCCATTATGACAGCGCGGCCGCCCCGTCGCACGAGATTCACTGCCATGGGACCCGTCTCGGGGGCCCCCACACATTCGATCACCACATCCGGTCCCACCCCGTTGGTATGATCCAGAAGCACCCGTTCATACCCGCTTTCCGGAGGATTCAAGGCAATTGTTCCGTAGGACTCGGCCTTTTTTCTTCTGGATTTGGCAACTTCAAGGGCAAAGACCTGGCCGGCCCCTGCCGCCCTTGCTGCCTGGATTGCCATGAGGCCAATGGGTCCTGCGCCGATAATGGCCACCCGGTCTCCCTCGAGGACTAGCCCCTGTCGGATGGCATGGACGGCCGCAGCCAAAGGTTCCACCAATGCCGCCACGTCGTTTTCTACCTCAGGCGGGACCAGGTAGCATTGTGAGGCCTTAACATGGATATACTCGGCAAAGGCACCGTGGGATGCCAGCCCAATGCCGCCCAGTTTCTCGCAGATAGGGTATTGGGCACGCTTGCACCAATAGCATTCCCCGCAGGTATAGAGGGTATTGGTGACAATGCGGTCTCCGGGCTTGAGGTGTTCAACCCCTTTTCCACATTCCACCACTTCCCCGGAAAACTCGTGGCCGAGAATGACCGGCGGCTTGATACCGGTCAGCGGATGCGGCTCCATGCTTATCATGATCGGCCCGTCCTCATATTCGTGGAGATCGGTGCCGCATATGCCACACCAGTAGACCCTTGCCTTTACGAATCCTTCTCCAGGATGAGTGTCGGGGAAATTTTCGATCTGGACATCCTTTTTTCCGTACCAAACAGCTGCTTTCATGACATACTCCAGAGAACTAATAAGAGACCTCTGTGACAGTGACTAATACGTCCAAAAACCCTTTGTCAAGAATATTTTGTGATGAATAGATGCCACAATGTCTTGACAATCGGGTAATTCTAAAATATCGATCTATAGTTGGTTGAAACAGAAACGACTCCATTTCCACAAAGACCCCCTCCTTGGCCGAATGGGAGTCCGCCGCGGTGGGGAAGATCATATGGATTGACCCCGATGTTGCAAAAGGTCCTGGCACTTGTAAAAAAATGGTCATTGATTTCAACATCGGGGTTTGCATCAATTGCCAACTCCCAGACTTGTATGACAGCAGTTTGCGAGGATTTGGAGTGCTTTTAATTCAACATCGGAGTTAACATGATGAGTAGGAGGTGAATTGCATGGAAGATATGAAACTGATTGGCAAGATTGAAAGCTGTGGCGTTATTCCGGTTATCGCTATTGAATCACCTTCCTTGGCATTGCCATTGGCTGATGCGCTCATCCAGGGAGGGCTCCCGGCCGCCGAGATCACTTTTCGCACCCAGGCCGCAGGGGGAGTGATTAAAAAGCTAAAGGAGGAGCGACCGCAATTGTTGCTGGGAGCTGGCACCATATTATCCATAGATAACCTGCTTCAGGCCAAAGAATATGGGGCGAAATTTGGTGTGGCCCCGGGCCTAAACCCTGAAATTGTGAGGAAGGCACAAGAAATCGGTTTCCCCTTCTTTCCCGGGGTTATGACACCTTCTGAAATCGAAAAAGGCCTTTCCATGTGCATAAGGCTGATGAAGTATTTTCCGTCTGAAGCAAGTGGGGGGCTTAAGATGTTAAAGGCAATATCAGGGCCGTTCGCGCATCTTGGGGTCAAGTTTATTCCCACAGGCGGAATTAATATGGATAATCTTGGGGCTTACCTCGAACATAAATCCGTACTCGCGGTCGGGGGGACCTGGATAGCGAGCAAGGATATGATTTCGGCTCAGAAATGGGAAGTAATCAAAACAAATGCCCAAGAGGCAAAGGAAAGAGTTTCCATGATAAGAGGTGGATCGAGTGTAACTTCTCAATAAGTCCGCGAGAAATAATCGGGTTTCTGGAGTGGGGTTTGGGTGTTTCTTGAAGGCGCTCTCTCAAAGTGAATTCACTTCTCACGTCGGCAGTGGTTGATATTTGGGGTTTTCTC
>JAUUVE010000034.1 GCA_030589715.1 Desulfobacteraceae bacterium
CACCATCAGAGTACTGCCAGAGAAAGTAGCTTCCCAGATAGCGGCCGGCGAGGTCATTGATAGGCCCGCCTCTGTTGTAAAGGAGTTGATTGATAATAGCATTGATGCTGAGGCCAACAGAATTGTGGTAAAGATAGAAAAGGGGGGCAAAGCCTTGGTCAAGGTTACCGATAATGGCGTAGGCATGTCTCGAGATGATCTCCTCTTGTGTGTGGAAAGACATGCCACCAGCAAGATAGAAACGGCCTCCGATCTCTTCTGTGTTAAATCCCTTGGTTTCAGGGGGGAGGCAATCCCAAGCATAGCCTCTGTCTCACGAATGCAGATCATATCGCGCATTAAGGACCAGTTGACAGGTCAAAGACTCAGGATTGAGGGTGGAAAATTGATCGTTATTGAAGAAACCGGGGCGCCCCCCGGCACAACCGTTGAGGCAAGGTCCCTGTTCTTTAATGTGCCTGCAAGGCGAAAGTTTCTGCGTGCCACCCGCACAGAGGCCAATCATATCCTTGACGTCCTGGTACGCGCGGCCCTTCCATTTCCCAAAATAAACTTTAGGTTAGAGGATGCCGGGAAAACCATCCTTGGTTTGGCCGCCTCGGATGGCCCACTGCCCAGACTCTCCGCCCTGATGGGTCGGGATGTTGCTGAAGCGGTTATTGAGAAAAAGGAGGGGAATGAGGACCTGTTTATCAGCGCCTATTTGGCCCCTTCGGAGTTCGCAAGGGCTAGGGGAGATCGTCTCTTCGTCTATGTAAATGGTCGAAATATCAGGGACAGGCTTGTGACCAAGGCTATTATGGAGGGTTACGGGCAACGACTAATGAAAGGGCAGTACCCACAGGCGGTTATCTTCATGGAGATTGACCCCTCCAAAGTGGATGTCAATGTTCACCCAACCAAACAGGAGGTACGGTTTCACGACAGTCGTACGGTCTTCCAGACCATCGTTTCCACCATTGAAAATGCCCTGTCCGGGTCCACCCTTACCTTTATCGCCCGCGAATCCGGAAAGGATAATCTTGGTCAAGAGGAAGGTGTTGTTTCCGTCTCTGAGCCAGCCTGGGGATATTACCAGGCCGATGAGCCTATCACATATCCTGCCAAAGCAGGGTTGAACGAAGAGTCATTGGTCGAGGAAGGCCCTCAACCCATCGGGCAATTGGGAAATACCTACATCTTGTGTCAGGTAAAGGATGGGCTTCTTATGGTGGATCAGCATGCGGCCCATGAAAGGATTGTGTATGAAAATCTTAAAAGGGGATTTCAGGCCTCACAAATCGAGGTCCAGGCCCTGCTTGTGCCTTACAAGCTGGAATTGAGCTTGAAAGAGAAAAGGATAGTCCTCGAAAAAATGGACCGGTTATCCCATTTTGGTATTGAACTTGATCATTTCGGGGGAAATACATTTCTCTTGCGAGCTGTTCCAGCACTTCTCAAGAATGTTGAGTGGAATTCCTTTCTCTCCGAGTTAATCGCAGAATTGGGTGAAGGTGAAACAGATGAGACCGGATTCCTGGACAAGACCTTGAAGGTCATGGCCTGTCATGGTGCCATCCGGGCAGGGCACGGTCTGACACGCGATAAAATGACCCATCTTCTGCGCCAATTGGAGGAGATGGATTTGCCCACAAACTGTCCCCATGGAAGACCTATCTTCAAGCACTTAACATTTCACGAGATCCAGAAGATGTTCAGGAGGATTGTTTGAGCCTTACGAGTATTTGTTGATCAAATTGCAATACAATATGTCACCATATGAAAGAACAGCAAAAAATCGTCATTATTGCCGGACCCACTGCCAGTGGAAAGAGCTCACTCGGTGTGGAACTGGCATTGAGCTTAGGGGGGGAGATCATAAATGCTGATTCCATGCAGGTTTACAGGGGCATGGATGTGGGTACGGCAAAGCCGACGCTTGAAGAACAAAAGGGCATCCCTCATCACCTACTAGATGTGGTAGATCCTGATGAGGACTTTAGTGCTGCAACCTTTCGCTCTATGGCCCTTGCCCTTGTTAGGGAGATTTGTTCCAGGGGTAAGATATGCCTTGTAGTGGGCGGGACCGGTCTTTATATAAAAGCCCTTCTGGGTGGCCTGTTTAGATCTCCGCCTGCGGATCCAAGATTGAGGGAAACGTTGCGTTTGGAATGTGATAATCACGGATCCACAAGACTCTATGAAAGGCTCAAACTTCTGGACCCTGAATCCGCGTCAAGGGTTCATCCAAATGATAAGGTAAGGATCATAAGATCCCTCGAGATAATACATCTGACCAATCGCCGCCCTTCGGAACTGAGCAGGGAACACGGTTTCAGAGACAGGGCCTTAGGGGCCTTGAAACTTTGTTTGAAGATAAACAGAGAAGAGCTCTATCACCGTATCAACCGACGGAGCGCTGCCATGCTAAGGGCCGGCCTTGTGGGAGAGACCGAGAGCCTTTTAAGCAAAGGGTACTCCCCCGAGCTTAAGCCGATGAAATCCATTGGATATAGACATATCGTCAAGTACTTAGAGGGCACCTGGTCCCTGGCCGAGGCTACCCGTAATCTTCAAAGGGATACTCGGAGATATGCCAAGAGGCAATTGACGTGGTTCAGGGCCGACCCTGAGTTCACTTGGATTAGTCCTGATAATTTCGACCTGGCCTCCAAGAAGATAAGAGCTTTTTTGGTGGGGGCCGCTTGACTTACCTCCTAATTTTGTATACTGAAAATACTTTCTCAATGATTAGAAGTTTCAAAAAAAGTGAAGCTGTTCCTCAACTTGATAAAGGCAGGGTTAGGCCATGAAAAAATGGATGGTGTGTATATCTTTCTTCCTTGTCCTAGGTTTTTTCCCATCCCCCCCCTCTCTCCTCGCGAAAAATTTCGTAGAAACGTTCAAAAACGGGAGGGTTGATTGGTCCAATCGGATCATTGAGGCCATTGGTGTAGGCAGACCTCCGGAAAACCCTATTAACATTGCTCAGGCACGGGCCATTGCCAAGAAGGCAGCAGTAAGCGCAGCACAGCAAAATCTCCTCAAGACCCTAAGGAGGGTGCGGATCGATTCAAAGACCCTTGTCAAGGATTTTGTGACCCAAAGCGATCCCATTCACACTGAGTTCCAAGGGTTTATCCAACATCCTCAGGTTGTGGGCATATCCTATCTTGCCAATGGATATGTTGAAGCGAGCGTGGCCATAAAGTTGACAGGCCCCTTTGCTGACATGCTACTTCCAAAATCGATCCGCGATATCCATCCTGTCAAACAGCCAAAACCCCCCGGCAAACAAAAAGGAAAGGCATGGACGGGCCTAGTGTTGGATTGCCGCGGGCTCAAGGTAAGGCCTGCAATAGTTCCTCGAATCCTCGATGAAGACGGCAATGAAGTATACGGGCCCAAATATGTCAATAGAAAGTATGCGGTTCAGCAAGGCATGGCAGGATATACCAGCGGTCTGGAACCAGCCCCGAAAAACCCGAGGGTGGGAAACAGCCCCGTCACAGTGAAAGCCATCAGGGCGGCAAAATCGGGGCCATCAGATATTGTAATGAGTAATTCCGATGCTGACACCATTAGGAGGGACCCGAGAAACTTGAGGTTTTTGCAAGAATGCCGGGTTATGATTGTCCTTGATTGAGGAATTTTTAAAGAAATATATGTTATGCAGTGGTGATTTAGTCGTCCTGTTGGTCCTGTTGAGGGCCTGACTTCCAAATTTGGAACATTTTGTCCGGAGGTATTCCCATGGATTTCTTTAGACACAAATTCCTTTGCAGCGCCTTATTTCTTGTTTTATTGATCTCACCCTCCCTTTTAGGCTGTGCCCCCAAACCGGCAATTCTGGAAAATGTGCTCAATACTCCAGGGCATCATACCTCAAGCGGTTTCAAGCTCATCAAGAAAGGCTACCTCTATGATGCCAAGAGAGAATTCAATCTCGCCCTAGAACTGGAGCCCCATTACTCTCCAGCTTATCGGGGGTTGGGCCTGGTATACGGGATAGAGAAAAATTTCAAGCAGGCCTTTAAGGACATGGGCAGTGCAAGGGATTATGCAAAAGAAAGAGAAGACGGGGCCATGGCTTGTGTGGGATTTATGCGTCTTTATACCATGCGGAAGGGAAAAGGCTGGCTGGAAGATGTCGAAGGAAGCTTTCTTGAAGCCACCAGTTCCGTGAAGGATCGTCCCGAAGCCTATTACTACATGGGTATTGCATATGAGGAAGCGGATCGAATTCCGGAATCCAAAAAGGCCCTGGAAAAGGTGTTAGGGATCAACAAGGGCCTTGTGCTTGAGGCATACGAGGCACTAAAGAGAATAAAAAAGTAGTCCATAACATGCCTTCATGAACGTGTGTAAAGGGTTTAAAAGGGAAATGATATCAGGCCCCCCATTAGAAAGAGGTGCTAGGCAATTTTTTACCTATTCTCTCCTGTGCCTTCTTTTTCTTTGGGCCCCTTTTTTGCAAGCCGAAGCAAAGGGGGAGCCGGAGCAAAGTGAGGTCTTCTCCATAGGAACTGGTCCCATTTACAAAGGAAACATGGCCTTGGCCAAGAAAAGCGCCATCTCCAATGCATTGATAAAGGGTGTGGAAGATTACCTTATGCGTCGATTAGGGAGCCATGGGGTGATCAACAATTTTGAGAGGCTTGTTCAGGGAGTCATACCGGGAGCCAAAGAAGTAATCGAAAACTTCCACATCTTGGCAGAGGGAAAGATGGGTGAAGAGTACAAGGTCCTTGTACGGCTGAAGATCAACAAAAAGGTCATAGATCAAAAGCTTAGACAAGCGGGACTTATACATGCCGAGGGCCCTCCCATCAAAGCCCTCTTCCTGGTTTCGGAGGTGAGCGAGGGGTTGATTTCTTACTGGTGGAATGACCCGGAAATTAATCCTGCCCTTACCCCCACCGAGCTAGCCCTCTACAAGGTGTTTCAGGAAAGGGGATTTGTTCCGATCAACAGGACCTTAACGACCCCGGAAGTTGAATCTTTTAAAGAGCTAAGGGCCCCTGAGCTTGAAGAGGAGGACATCTTGCTATTGGGAAGGCTTTTCTCTGCAGATGTGGTAATTTACGGTCGGAGCGAGATGGCTGACGAAAAAGAGGTGACCCTGACACTCAAGGCATATGATGTGCGCAGGGGGAACCAGATATGTGAAGATAGTCAGGCCGAAGAGGTTGAGAGTGACCTTGGAAGCGAGGAGGGAATAACCATAACCCTCGAAAGATTGGCCAACAGGGTGGCAGGGCAGCTGACCCCAACCATAATTCAGATTCTTACCGCTGATAGTGTGAAAATTCACTATCTGGAGGTCACCATTAGAGGTGTCGAGAACCCAAGGCAGGTCAAGGAATTCCGCGATTTTCTGAGAAACGATGTAACAGGGATAGAATCCGTTAAACAGACCAGGATCAGGAAAAACTCCGTATCCTTTGAGGTTGAATATAGAGGAGGCAGAAAGAGGTTCCTGGATCGTATCCTAAAACACAAAGACCCTCCCTTTTCGTTGGACCTTGTTCAGACCGAAGATAGACAGATTGTACTGACTGCTATTTGGGCGCCTTCTAAGAACCTATTTATGCCTTAGATCAGACCTCGTAATTTATTACCAAAAAATAACTATAACCCTTTAAAATAACATGGATTTACATGAAAATTGGACATCAGGTCGGTCTGGGTTATAAGGTTCCGGGTTCCCGGTTCAAGGTTAAGCGCTTCGCGCTTTTTTCCTTAACCATTGATTCCATTGGGTTAATACCATGGGGGGATCAACCTCTGAACCTCTGAACCGTCAACCTTTTAACCCAATTCCTGGGCTGGAAACGGCGCTTTTTGTCCAAAATATTACACCATAATACGCTATAACTTACGAGGTCTGTAGATAGTCCTTCTAATCTCTTATTGGCATTGAAAAGATCTTTTGGGGCTTGAGCTTGGCTTAGATAACTATGACCATACCCAATCTAATTACTAGTTTACGGATCATTCTGGTACCCATCTTCGTAATCTACCTTATTAATGACGATCTCTTGTCCGCGCTACTAGTCTTCATCCTGGCCGGTCTAAGCGATGGGGCCGATGGATTGGTAGCCAGGCTATTTGATCAGAAGAGTAAACTTGGATCCTATCTTGACCCGCTTGCCGATAAGATCCTGCTGGTGACCGCCTTCATTGTCCTTGCGGTGAGGGGATTTATACCTCCCTGGCTGACGGTTGTTGTCATCACCCGCGATATCTTGATCTTATTGGGAGTTTTGATCCTCTTCCTGAACGGGCAGAATTTCACTATCAGGCCAACAATTGTGAGCAAGATAACGACCTGTCTACAGCTAGGAACGGTTTTTGTGGTACTTTCGAAAAACCAATTTCATGTTTCATCACAACTCGTGGTATACCTATTCTGGACGACAGGGCTCTTAACAATAAGTTCGGGGCTCCATTACATGCGCTACTGGTTTCGGATGATAGGAGAGGGAACCCTGAGCGATTGAAAGGATTAGGGGTAGGGATCGACAGAATACGGCTTGACATACGGGATGCCGCTTGATAAATCAATACACACTGTAGGCACGTAGCTCAGGGGGAGAGCACTACCCTGACACGGTAGGGGTCAAGGGTTCAAATCCCTTCGTGCCTACCATGAGATCAAGGGGGTTATATGGCACCGGCCGATAGCCCTTTTTTTGTTGCTGCCAACCTTGCCTGCCATCTGCGCAGGTGGAATGGCCCTCTTGATTATCTCTTCAATTCCAGGTGAGATGGACACCCCTAAACGAAGCCCCCTTTCCAGGGTAGTCTCTTGGGCATTGGTGGCGGTCTATACTATTGTCCTTCCCCATGCCATTATGGTCTATAAGGCCATAGAGAAGGGGTTTTCAGCAGAGTTCGCCGGTAAGGTCCCACTTGCTATTATCATACTGTCCGGGTTGGCCTACCTGGTCTTTGGTTTCTCTGCCAAAAAAGGCACCAGGTGCCTGGGTTTTACTATTCCCTGCGCGATTATTGTATATATTATCGTCTCCCTTGAGCCCAATCCAAATAAGCATATCCACATACCGGAATATGTCCTCATGTCTTGGCTTCTTTTCGAAGCGATCTCTATAGATTACAGAGGAAAAGGGAGCATGCTCCTTGTGGTCATATGCTCATCTATGCTGGGTATTGTTGACGAACTGGAGCAAGGCATCTACCAGAACCGTTTTTACGGCTGGACCGATATGGTTGTCAATTCCGCCTCATCCGTAATCGGTGTCCTTGCCCTTATGGGCGTAAGGGATTGTGCGGTGGGCGATTGGGGTTGGCGGGGCCATCTCAGGCATATAAGAGTATCCTTGGGGATACTATTGTTCGGGGCTATAGGGGCCGTCTTTATGTGTGTTTACCTTTTCCATGTAAAGGAGGTCAAGGGCTTTTGGGGCGTTTATCCTATCTGGCTCCTTGTGTGGAATTGTCTATATTTGACCCTTGGTTCCGCTACTTTGTTATCCCGCTGGCATCACCTTTCAAAAAGAGCACGCGGCCAGCAAGATCAAGAGGCCATGGAGGTTACGGCCCACCTGTGGGTTGTTTGTCCCCTTGCGATCCTGCTCCTAATGCATGCCCTGGTAGTGTTAACCCGCCTTACAGGTTGGGAGTTTGGGTGAGCTCAAGGCCCCTCTATTACTCCCTATGCAAATACCTTAATCATCATGGGTATGGCCACGAAGGTCCCCAAGGAACTGCCAAGATTTGTAAATATAACCACCAGTAAGATCCGGGTGATCTTGTTTTTCCAAAACCCTCTGATGGATGATATGTCTTCAGGCAGCCTCTCGAAGTCCTTTACCTTTGGCTTCCCCAATAATACCTCCACAAGGCCAGCCACCCACCCAGCCGCGATCATGGGGTTTAAAGATGTGAGTGGAGCGGCAACAACCGCTGAGACCACCGTAAGGGGATGGGCCAATGCCATGACCGCCCCAATGCCTGCAAGGACTCCATTTGCCAAAACCCACCATTTTATCATATGAGTTCCCACAGAGGCGCCGGCAAAGAAAAAGCCCAGAATAATCAGGCCTACCACGACTGCTGGAACACCCCATTTTAAGGAAGTGACCAGCTTCCCCTTTGGGGGAATTTGCTCCAGGGTGTCAACGTCCACTGGGTCATTCCAGTATTTCCTGATCCCCGGCACATGTCCGGCCCCCACCACTGCAACTATTTTTTCCCCGGGGGCAGTCCGTATCTTGTAGGCCAGATACTGATCTCTCTCGTCGATCAATATACGCCGCAGTCCCGGGAGTACCTCACCGATCTCAGCAAGAAGGGCTTCAAGGACATCCTTTTTTTTCATCTCCTCGATATCCTGCTCCGTAATCGTATCAGTCTCTCCCATGGAGGCAACGAGCTGGACCAAAAGCTTGATCCTTGCCCAGAACCCCATTAGACGCCATGCCCTTGATAGGGTAGTCCTTATGTCCCTGTCCGCCAGATGAACACTTGCACCAACCTCCTCAGCAACCTGAATGGCCCGCAACATCTCCTCTCCAGGCTTGATCCCCAACCTTTCACCAATCCTTTTCTGGAAAGATGCAAGCATGAGATTGGACAGGAGGAGAAAGGCCTTTTTTTCCTTGATAACCTTGATGAGATCTGTATCTTGCCACTTATTCTTTTGGGTGATGGCCTGGTATCTGGATTGACAAAGCTCAACGCATACTGTATCCGGGTTTTCCTCTTCAATAACCTTGCTCACAAGCTCAGCACTCTCTCTGGAAACATGGGCCGTCCCTATGAGGATAACGTCTTTGTCTTCAAAGGTAAGTCGGTGTGTATTGTCGTTGTTTGCCATGGCCATTGGGTGTATACTCCGCGCAGATTTAAAGGGTTCTGCCTATTACCATAAATTGATAAGGTTTTCCAAGGAGTTTTGTTTGAAACGATGGCAATTCTCATTCACCGGAGAAAAGAATAGTGACTGTGGAAAGCAAGTATCAGATAGAATCATTACTCAAGGAGGGCGTTCATGAGGGGGTATATCCCGGGGCTGTGCTATTGGTGGCGCAAGCGGGGGTAATTGTCTTCCTAGAAGCAGTTGGCCTTCGCTCATTGAGGCCCAAGGTCGCCCCAATGCAGAAGGAAACCATTTTTGACCTGGCCTCCCTGACCAAGCCTTTGGCCACCACCCTTGCCATCATGAAGCTGGTAGATGATGTGATAATCGACCTGGACCAAACGCTTGATACCCTGCTACCCGGCCATGTCCCTGAAGAAAAAATGTCCATATCCCCAAGGATGCTGCTGAGTCACTCAGCAGGCTTCCCTGATTGGAAACCCTTTTATATGGAACTTGACCGGTTTCCGCTCCAGGAGAGAAAGGGACTATTGAGGGGGCAGTTGCTGAGGATGCCCCTGATCTTTCGGCCCGGCCAGGAGACGCTTTATAGTGACCTCGGATTTATGATGCTCGAATGGATCATTGAAGAAACCACGGGAGTCCCGATGAACTTGTTTCTTGATCGCCACTTCTACAACCCATTATCACTGGAAAGAACATTTATCTGCGACACAACACACCCAAGGAAGTTCCAGACCGACCAATTTGCCTCCACCGAAGACTGCCCATGGCGGGGGAAGGTCATCCAGGGGGCTGTCCACGATGAGAACGCCTATGTGCTTGGCGGCTATTCAGGTCATGCGGGACTGTTCGGAACTGCCAGGGAGGTCTATGCCCTGGTCAACCTATTTATGAGGCACTTCTATGGCCAGCAGGATAAGTACATGAGGCCTGAAACGGTCAGGACATTCTTCACCCGCCAGAGACTTGTGAAGGATGGGACCTGGGCATTGGGTTGGGACACACCATCCCTTGAAGATTCCAGTTCCGGGAGGTATTTTTCAGACAACAGCGTTGGGCACCTTGGGTTTACTGGCACCTCAATATGGATGGATTTGGACCGGAACGTAACAGTCATCTTCCTTACAAACCGGGTCCACCCGACACGAAATAACGAAAAAATCAAGACCTTCAGGCCCAGTCTCCATAATGTGATTATGGAAATACTATGAGTACCCTTACACTTTTCACTGGAGACTCGCTCGAAAATATATAGAGATTCTTTGGAAATCCTGTAGCGTTTAAGAAAAATTTTTGCTCTTATATCAGCGATCTCTTTCGTTTTCCGCTGGTTTTCAATCGTCTACCAACAATAGTAAATCGTAAATCCTATAGCAGGAGGTTTGGACTATGGGAGAGATCAGAAGCACCCTGGACATTATCATGGAAAAGACAAAAGACCTTACCATGAGCGAAGAGGAGAAAGCGGAATTCCAACATCGTGAAGTGGCAGGAAAGACCAAGGGGCTTATTCAAAAGTTCTTCGACGGTATCATAAATCTGGACAGGCTCAGGATCGAAGCGGCTTCTATAAAAGGGGAAAACCGGCAGATGTTTGATCAGGTTATCAAAAAGGAGTTGATAAACAGGATTGAATTGGAAGGAAATAGCGGCCCTGTTTTCACAATATTAGAAAGCGTGACAGACATGGATACTGCTCCCATCCGGGAGATCCTGATAGATTTTAGAAGCAGGCTGGAGATGAAAAGGGATTTGGCCGGGCGGTCATTAGAGGAGATATTACAGGAGAAGGGTGTATCGGGTTCGGCGGTCAGTCCCAATCTTAATGCAGATCAGGAATGGAATGATTATGTATCGAAGCTGAACGGAGCATTCCGGGAAGAGGTGGAGCGAGCTATCTGTTGTATTGGATAAATAGTTTCATGCCCTGTATTTCAGTTTCGACAACAGACCGGCATTATTGCCCACTCAAATACACAACCGCTCAATAACTTAAATTCCTATGACAAAGAGGGCTTGGATAGAGAAAGCCTATCGGGTCCAAACATCCACCGGGGCCCTGACTTTGTCTGCGCAAAAGAAAACGACAATAAAAAATGGATTTTTGTTCACAAAGGTTAATACGACGTAATAATTTTGGGTATTACGACGTAATAATTGAGGACTGATAGAATTCAACGATAAAGAAGTGCAATTTCAAGAAGTTAATCTTATGAAAAGGCCCAAGCACGAGATCATTTCCTTCAAGGCAGACGCCTCCCTGTTGGAGTCAATGAAAGGCATACCGAATCGATCTGAGTTTATACGGAATGTAATTTTGGCCTCTCTTGACAGTGCTTGTCCCCTCTGTGGGGGTACGGGGATACTTACGCCTGAGCAGAAGAGCCACTTAGAGGATTTCCTTATGGAGCACGCTCTGGAAGAGTGCCAGGAATGTCACGATCTGAGGTTTACCTGTTCCCGCAAGCTTGAAAGGAGTGCCGGGAAAGGCATTCTGGGTTCGTGTATTGAAAAGGGATAAAGCATGAAGAAAAGGCTGGTGATATTCAGTAATTTCCGGTTAGGAAATTGCATATGATTTTTTTAAAAAAAATAGCAAAATCGGCGAGTTGAGGCCATTTTTTGCTTGACATTTCAATTAGGGTGTGCGGTGAAAATTTGTAATCTTTAATGATTTCAGGAGGTTACAAAATGCCCTACACACTCGATCGTCAAAACAAAGCAGATGCACCATCTTTTCGCCAACTATACTTGCCCGTCTACAGGGCCATGCTCGGCATGCCCCCGTTGGAATCGCGAGGAGACAGGCCTTTGAAAA
>JAUUVE010000068.1 GCA_030589715.1 Desulfobacteraceae bacterium
CCGCTCGACAGGAATGGTCAGCCTTCCACCCACAGGCAGAGGGATCTCCACCTGTTTGAGCACCCCCTGGCCAGTCAGGTAAAGTAGCGCTGCCTTGGCACCCGCAGCCGCAGCCGAACCGGTCGTAAAGCCCTCCCGTAGACGCTTTTTGGGCATGATAAAAAACACTCCTTCTTCCAACAAGTAAGAGGATCGCTGCCTACTCCCTATTCCGTATTTCTTCCACATTACGACTCTCGAGTGCAATCTCGGCCAGTTGGTTGACCACACATGCGGCCAGGGCGGATCCGCCTTTGCGGCCTTTAATGGTGATGTAAGGTATACCTGTTTGTTCAATAAGAAGATCTTTGGATTCGGCAGCATTGACAAATCCCACCGGAATGCCCACAATCAAAGCGGGCTTGCATTTTCCTTTGCCTACCCACTCCAGAAGCCACAAGAGGGCGGTAGGGGCGTTTCCCACGACGTATATGGTGCCATCCAGCCGGTGTAGTGCAAAATCCACGGCAGCCGATGCCCTTGTAGTCTCCTCCCTCAGTGCCTTTTCCTTTACTTCAGGATCGCCCATGTAACACTCCACCCGGCAACCCAACCGATCCATACGTCTCGATGTGATGCCCATGCGGGCCATCTCCGTGTCGGTCACAATGAGACAACCTCTGTGCAGGGCCTCTATTCCTTTTCTTACACCACCGGGATGGAACCGCACCAAAGAAAGGAGTTCAAAGTCGGCAGTTGTGTGAATCATGCGCCTCACCACCTTCCATTCCTTCCCTTGAAAAGGCCGGGGCTCAGGCACCTCGGAGTCGATAATGGCAAAGGATTGATTTTCTATTTCCCCTGGTTCAATATATTGACCAATACTTGTCATAATTTCTCCACCTATTTGCACAACGCGCTATGCCGTATGCGCTTTGCCCGTATTGCGACAACAATATACAAAGTTTCCGGCCACCTCTGGGTTGGAACCCCAGTGAAGATGCACATATGATCCCAAGACGTTTTTCCGGGTAAGGCCCTCCTTACCATGTGCAACGGCTTTGCGATCCGTCATGCAGTAGATACATTTCAGGTCTGGCTCAATGTTCTGCATATGGGAGTAATGGAATTCATGGCCTCTGACCCTGGTGCCTTTCGGACCAAGAACACTCTCTTTCAGGGTTGTGATCTCCCGATACCCGAGAACCTTTAAGCGATGTTCCATCTTTGCCCTCATGGGAAAGATTCCCACCATGGGGAAGGTTTGACCGTTAAGGTCCTGTATTTCTTTCATGAGGAACATGAAGCCCCCACACTCTGCATATACTGGTCTTCCGCTCATTCCAAATTCCCGTATCGCATTCAATAGATCATGGTTTTCCGACAGGGCCCGGCAGTGTAACTCGGGATAGCCACCACCCAAAATCAGACCCTCGATCCCTTGAGGCAGGTGCCTTGAGCGTAACGGGGAAAAGGGAATCAACTCGGCGCCCGCCTCGCGCAGGAGCCGCAAATTTTCAGGATAATAGAAGCAAAATGCCTCATCCCTGGCAATGCCGATTCGAATATCCGGTTTTGGTAAAAGGGCGGGAGTCTCTGGCTCACCACTTTTCCCCCCAGGAATGGCCAAAAACCCCTTCAAGTCCAGGTTGGACTCGATCCAATGGGCCAGTCTTTCTGCGTGATCATCTTTTGCCCTCAAATCCTCATCCGTCACAAGCCCCAGGTGTCGAGAGGGCATTTCAAGCCCCTTCTCCCTGGGCAAATACCCGAAAACGGGCAGGTTGTTTATGGAAACCATTGCATCACTGAGGATTTGTGCGTGCCCCTTGCTACCAACGCGATTGAAGATAACCCCCTGGATCGATAGATTCCTGTCAAAGCTGAGAAAGCCCAAGGCGACCGCAGCAGCCGATCTTGCCATGGAGCGTGCATCAATAACCAGGATAACAGGCAGATCCAGCCAATTGGCCATCTGGGCTGTGGATCCGGACTCATCATCCCCTGCAAAACCATCAAAAAGCCCCATGACTCCTTCCACTATGGCTGCATCCGCGTTCCGAATACTACGCGAAAAGATCTCATCGTTTTGTCGGCGATCCATAATCCAGCCATCAAGGTTGTGGGAGTCTCTCCCCGTGATTCTTCTATGATGTCCCGGATCAATAAAATCCGGGCCTACCTTAAAGGCCTGAACCCTGAGTCCCCTTCGAACCAAGGCGGACATGATCCCTAAAGAGACAGTGGTCTTCCCGCAGCCACTGTGGGTGCCTGCGATACACAAGGCGGGGATCCGCATATTGGTTTTCAGAGATTTGCTCATATGCTTTTCTTGTTGACTTAAGGGCGCAAGTCAGCCAACAACTCTGCAAAAGCCTCTTGCCTTAAGCCGGTGGCCTTGAGCTTAACCCAGATAGGTGCCCGCAATCCTGCCGCCATCAACAGCGCAGCCGTCTTCCCACGTAATCCGCTTCCCTGGCGCGTGAATTCTCAAGGAGGCGTTGCCATGATCTTTCAGGATACTACTCCGGCCCATATGGATCTCCAAGAAATTGCGTCTGTCGGGGCTATCACTGACGATCAAAACACGGTTATGTTCCATCTTAACACTCCTCCTTAAAGAGATGATTTATCTATCCGCCATCTTCATTCAGAAAAAATAAAGCAAACCAATTCCCACAAGGCTCACAATCCTAAAGACCTGGCTTGCCACCATGAGGCGAACACCTAATCCCGGATTGAAAATACCCATATAGTAAGGCATCTGATGTCTGAGCGCCCGAACCGGGGCAGCAATAATATTTCCCAGAAGGAGTGCTAATGCAGTCTGGGAGACGTTTAATGTACCGGCATCTAACATGGCACCAGCAGCCGCATAGCCCGAGGTGAATTCGGCCACAAGGCTGAATATCACAACGCTCATTGCCTCTATGGGGACAAATGAGCTGGTAAAGCCGTGTGCCAGGGATTTTCGCAGCCAGAGGAAAAATCCGGCATCAGAGATCATGGCGATAATCAGGTAGACGGGCAAGACAATCATGAGAATATTGGTCAGGCGGGATTTGAACTTTCTACCTGTTTCGCGGAGCAATTTCTTCCAGTCTTTATTATTCTGAGTCTTTTCATGGTAATGTCCTGATGATTCGGGGAGGATAAAATGTGTGTATGTGGTGACCGCTCCCAATCTTAGCAGGGCAGCCCCGAAGGTGAGAATGAGATATATGGCCCCGGCCTTTCCCACAAGGGGGAGCAGTATAAAAAATGTGGTGGGCAGGTGGAGAAAAAAGGAAGGGAAAGTATTCAAGAGTACAGAAAGTGTTATTTCCTTTCGGTTTATGCTGCCCTCCTGATGAAACGACATGAGCATCGAGAGAGATGCAGTACCTGAAAAAAAGGCAGCAGTAAACACAGCTCCCATCTGTTGGGATAGATGTCCCCACCGCATAAATGGCCGGGCCAGGACACTTAGCCGATTTGTCCAACCCATACCTTCGATGATTTGACCAACAAAAAGACCAATCGAGATGAATGCCGTGAGCCGGATGAGCGGCCGAATAATCCTATTCCAGAGTCTTGCCGGGTCCTTGAACATGCTGAGAGCGTCGAGCGCGCCGCTCATAAGGGCCAAAGCGGTACATGCACTCAGTAGCGCCAAGATCATGTACAGGATTAGAGGGAATTTCTTTTTCATAAACGACCAGTCTTTTTGATGAGAACAAGAGAAAGATACGGGGGAGGTGTATTGCAGCCTCTTTTCAGGCCCTGGAGGATCACTTCACCATCCAGTCCACATCGGGATATAAGAATAGATCCGGAGGCCAAGCCAAGCTCATTTAAGGCATCCATGATCTCCGTGTGTTTGTGGTACACCTTGAGCATCGCCACGCAGTCCATGTGGTCAACCACCTGTTTCAGTCTTTCGCCCCCAAGGGCGCCGGAAATAACGGCAAAGGATTCCTCTGCTTCTGCCAGGATCTGTCCGGCAGCGGCTGCACAGGCCTGATAGGAGGTGATACCGGGGATGATCTTGATGGGTATATCCGGATATGTCTTCTGGATGGTTCGCATGATGTAACCGAAGGTGCTGTAAATCAGGGGGTCTCCTAAGGTAATAAAGGCCGCGTCTTTTCCCTTTTTGAGGGTTTCGACCACTATCCGGCCATTTTTCTCCCATGCGGTGGCAAGCCTTTTTTTGTCCCGGGTCATTGGAAAACCAAGAGGCTCCACCGGCACCCCCTCTTTCAGGTGGGGAGATACGATCTCCGCGGCCAGTGAATAATTGTTCTTGGTGGACGCTGCCGCAAATATAACCGCCACCTGTTTTAGTATCTTTGTCGCCTTCAGGGTGATGAGTCCCGGGTCTCCTGGGCCCACTCCTACACCATATAGGGTACCATTTTTCATGCCATTCAACCTCCTGATTCCACAAGTCTGTCGTGATTTGTCATTTGTTCCTGGCCACAAGAGATGCCAGCAACAATTGGTCAAAACTAATGATCTAATCCGTCCGGATGCAAGAACGCGGCTAATTCCTCCACCCCTTTTACGGAACGTGGACCCGGCCTGGAATAAACCTGTTCATCAACAAACATTACTCTGCCTGTTTTCACAGCTTCGAGGATATGGAAATGGGACCTCCTTGATGGATGCGATGGGTTTTTGTTCATTGGGCCACGCTGTATGATATAGACATCGGGATCCTGTTTAATCAATGCCTCCATCCCGATACGCACCAGTTTTTTCTCCCGTTCAATACAGTTGACTCCACCTGCTTTGTGGATGATCTCGTTAACAATGGATTCTCTGCCCGCCCCCAAAAGATTAGGATAGCGAACCTCAAAAAAGACCTTTGGGCGATGGGATATGCCCTTCAGGCGGTCCTCAACCTTTGTCAGTCTTGACCGGAGTGAATCAATAAGTTCTTCTGCCGTGGATGGTTGGCCGGTCAGCACACCCAAACGTTTGATCACAGAGAAAAGGTCCTTAAAACCGGTGGGATGAAAAACGGCTACTTGAAGGCCCTCCTTTTGGAGCTGCCGCACCACCACCATAGCCTCTTTTCGGCCGGCCGACTGGATAATCAGGTCCGGTTTCAAACCAAAGATCATCTCAACATTGGGTCGCATATGCGTACCGATGCTTGGTTTTGACAGGATGGAAGAGGGAAGGAAATCGGCCTTTGTCCTTCCCACGAGCCTCTCCTCTAATCCCATGGCAGCAAGTATTTCATTGTAGGCCCCGTAAAGGGCAATGATCCTGTGAGCCGGATGTGGCAATGTAACCCTATGCCCGAGATCATCAACAATCTGTACGTCCCGGGCCGAGGACTTGCCCTCTCCCCACAGGCCCATAAACAGAAGACTCAGGCTGACGATGAGGGCCAGGTACGAAATGTGCCTGCGGGCTTCCGGTGATAGGATGCTGCGAGACCTTGATATCCGTTTCATAGATCCTTGACAGGTTTTCATCATTAAACGTCTCCTCTGTCAGACCGTTTAAAACAATCCTTCCATCTTTTAGGAAGACCAGCCTCCTGCAATACAGGGCGGCCAGATTCAAATCATGCATTGCGCACAACAGTGTTGTTCCTCTATCGCTTTTGCTCCTCAAGAGGTCAAATATCTGGATTTTTTTGGCTACATCCAGGCTGGATGTGGCCTCGTCCAGGAGGATAATCTCGGTTTCCTGTGCCAGGGCCCTGGCAATAATCACCCTCTGCGTTTCTCCGCCTGAAACCTCAGTAATCATCCGGTGAGCCAGATGAATGGTTTCTGTCTGTTCCATGGCATCCAGGGCCCGTCTCATGTCCTGTCGGGAATAGCCACCAAATCGGGAAAGAAAGGGATAGCGCCCCATGAGTACAACCGAGAGGCACTTGAAAGGAAAGGAGAGTTCCGATTTCTGGGGAACAGAGGCCATTTGTCTTGCCCTGAACCGGAAGGTGGTTCCGGCGATTTCCTCTCCTTTTATTCGTATGCTCCCTGAACGGTAAGGCAAAACCCCTGCAATGGCAAAAAGTAGTGTGGATTTTCCGCTCCCATTGGGACCTAATATTCCTGTAAATTCCCCCCGTCTTAGGTGGAGGTTTAGGTCTTTGAGAACCTCACGTTTACCGTAACCGCAGAATAAGGATTTTATTTCAATCACAGTCCCATCCCCCCTCCCCGTCGTTTTAGGAGAAAGCAGAAAAAAGGACCGCCCATGAGGGCCGTGACAACGCCCACAGGTAGTTCTTCGCCGCCAGGAAGCAGGATTCTGGCCAGGACATCCGACCAGAGGAGGGCGATTCCGCCCAGGAGTCCTGATAGCACCAGGAGTCTCCTGTGTTCTGCTCCCACGGTCATTCGTATGAGGTGGGGCATCACGAGACCTATAAAGCCAATCACGCCTGATACAGAGACCGCACCAGCTGTCAGGAGACTGGCCCCGATCATAAGGCGCAGGCGCACTCTTTCCGTATGGACTCCCATCTGCTTGGCCTGGGTGTCACCCATGGAAAGCATGTCTAATTCCCGGGAATAGACCCAGATCGTGAACAATCCCGCTGCCATGTAAGGAAGTGCAAAGGCAAAGTGATTCCAGCCTCTCCCCTGAAAGCTGCCCATGACCCAGAAGACAATACTGGCAACCGACTCTTCGTCCAGTGACTTGATGAGAGAGATCAGGGCCGAAAGGAAGGTCGCCACCACGATCCCTGCCAGGATCATGGTTGCGCGCCTGAGCTGTCCGTTTATGCGGCCTAAGGATATGACCGCAAAGAGAGCTGCCATGGCTCCCCCTAAGGAGGCAAGAGGAATAAAGCCAAAGCCGAAGAACTCCCTTGAGCCAAGGCCGAAAAAGAGGGCAAGGGATGCGCCAAAGGCAGCGCCCGTTGAAACCCCGATGGTAAACGGATCGGCTAATGGGTTCCTCAAGATACCCTGGAATACCGTTCCGGCAACGGCCAGGGCCATGCCAACCAGCAGGGAGAGGCATATCCGGCTCAGGCGGATGTTGAAGACCACCACTTTCCAGGTGGGATCAAGGTCGGGATCAGCCATTAATCCCAAGCCGGTAAGAATGGACTTTCCCACCCCCAGCGCAGGGATTTCCAGACGACCAAAGAGGCTGGCTGCCAAAATGGACATAATCGATCCAAAGAGAAGAAGAGCCAGCAGATAACCGAATCTCCTGCTCGCTCGTGCCTCCAGCCGAGGGATCTCATCACGCGTATACTCGCCAGGACTCATGACCTTGGGATATTACTCCGATTTCCATCGAACAGGAAAGGGGCTCATGGTATCCACTACTGAAGCTTTATCCCGTTGTCCCGGGCCACGTCCCTGATATGGTCTACGAAGATCCTTGCAAAGTTATCATTGGAGCCAAGACCTTTAAGGACCGGTATCACTTCAAACCCCTGTTCGGTCAAAATATTTTTCCACGAATCTTCGTCATCGCCGGCCATATCATTGGTGGCATGATCGCCGGCCACAATCATAAGAGGTTTTAACACAATTTTCCCGGGGTCAAAATGGGACAGATAACGGCAGACATCTTTGATCCCGGGAAATCCTTCCACGGCACCGATATAAGTCACCACATCCGGATAAAGGTTCCGCATCATTTTGGCGGTTTCCATGTAAATACCGGTTGACCAGTACTCGTTTCCGTGACCCATATAGACCAGCATGGCCTTGTTTTTCTTAGCCATCTCAACGTCGGGGGCCAGAGTCTTAAGGGCCTTTTCCACGTCTTTATGGTAATCATATTTATCGCCGGGCATTCCCAAAGCGGGCCGTCCCATGACGATCTTTTCAAAGGGCATCCATTTTTCTTTTATGGTTCTAATCGAGGCCATGGCATTTACATATGAGTTCAAATCATGTGCCTGCTCCATGAAGAAAATATGTGTTGGCTGGACAATGATGGTCTTATAACCGTCTTCCAATAGATCCCCAATGCTGGCGATAAAGTTCTTGACATAGAGGATCTCCTTGGGGATTCCTTTTCCCAGCCATTTTTTGGCTTCCGCCTGCCGTTTCTTCCATATGGAGCGGATGATATTTGAAGTGAACGTTATTTTTACCGGGATGCCGGGAAAGGCCTTTTTAACTTCCTGCTGGATATTAGTAATGGATTCTATGGCTGAGGGTACAGTGGTGCCGAAACTGGCAAGCACAATGGCCACCTTACCCTGGTTGTCACTGCCCTTACCATGCCCGACCGCCACCGTTACAGAGCAAAAAACGATAGTCAGAAAAAAGACAAGAAGGGAAATAAGTGTCTTTCTTTTCATAAATAAATCCTCCTTGTAATGGTGACTTAATGTAATTGTTTAATTCAAAATAGAAATCCTGGCCCTGAGGACCAGGATTTCTATTTTGAATTAAAGCCTATGCCATACCGGCTTCGCGGAAACCTAAGGTCTTCCGTGTCATCAGAACCTGCATATTTCAGAACGATTTCCAGGTTTCTCCCCCAATCATAATTGTATCCGGCCTCAATATTCCAAACGCTGGGCCTGAGTCCCGAACCATTGACGAACTCAGCGATCATAGAGACAATCTGCTTCATGCCCTTTGCCGTGAGCGACCACCAGGCATCCATTACGTCAAAATGGGACGATCCGGAAAAAA
>JAUUVE010000055.1 GCA_030589715.1 Desulfobacteraceae bacterium
AATTCCGGTTTATCCGGGTTAGGATTGGGCCGGGGTCGGTCCGGATCGGACCATGGAAGTTCAATGAGGGTATATTGTCCCATTATCAGGTCTTTGGGGAGAAGAGGGTGATGGGAGATAGACCCTATTTCTTCGACCACTCTATAGCACCAGATAAGGTCTTATTTTGTCATATATGACGGGGCCGATTCCTTGCACGGACAGGATTTCCTCCAGCCTCTGGAAGCCGCCTCTTTTGGCCCTCTCATGAACAATTTCTCCTGCGATTTTGGGACCGATCCCAGGGACCGCGGTCAACCCTTCCACGGTTTCACGGTTAAGTGAGATAGGCAAACCAAGGGTGATCTTATGGAAGGCTGACATCTCAGATTCAAAGATCTCGGTCTCTCCTCCCTCGCCCCGTACTTCAATCCTTCTGCCTGAAGATAGTGAAATATCTTTCGATTGCACCCCTTTTTCGGCCCCCAGACTCGGTCCTCCAGCCTTGGCTACCAGGTCCGTTAGGTGGGGTGGCTGGTGAAATCCGTAGATACCAGGTTGTTTTATATCTCCTGAAACTTGAATAAGTATACCCTTGTGGACGACCGCCCGGTCGGGTCCTGCTATGCTGAAGGTGCCTTTCAGCAGATTCATAAGCAAGATAAGGAGCAGTATGAGCAGCCCCCCCGTTGTAACGTCATTGACCTTCCTTTTCCTCATGGTCCAACCCAAAGGCCTTGTGAAGTACACGCACGGCAAGCTCAGTATATTTTTCCTCTATTACGCATGAAATCTTTATTTCAGAGGTGCTTATCATCATGATGTTTATGTTTTCTCCGGCCAACGCCGCAAACATCTTCTTGGCAACGCCTGCGTGGCTTCTCATCCCTACCCCTATGATCGAGACCTTGGCAATGTCCTCGTCGCCAAGGACCCTTTCTGCCCCAATTCCTTTTGCCACGTCGCCTACAAGTCTCATTGTCTTGTAAAAATCGGGCTTAAGGACTGTGAATGTAAGGTCAGTCAGACCGTCTTCACTGGTATTCTGTACAATCATGTCTACCACAATACCCGATTTAAAGATGGGATCAAATATCTGTGAGGCAATTCCTGGTCGGTCCGGGACCTTTCTGATGGTGACCCTTGCTTCGTTCTTATTATAGGCCACCCCTGACACCAATACCTTTTCCATATCTTTTGTTTCACCTATCACCATGGTACCCCTTTCATTGGTAAAGGTTGATCTTACATGGATCGGTACTTCAAATTTCTTTGCGAATTCGACGGAACGGATCTCCAGGACCTTGGCCCCCAAACTGGCCATCTCAAGCATTTCATCATATGAGAGGGTATCCATCTTTCTGGCCTTTGGGCAGACGCTCGGATCGGTTGTGTAGATGCCATCCACATCGGTATAAATTTCACACACATCGGCCTTCAAGGCCGCAGCCAGGGCAACTGCGGTGGTATCGGACCCTCCCCTTCCCAGGGTCGTGATATTTCCGTGATCGTCAAGTCCCTGAAAGCCGGCCACAGCTACTATCCTGTGTTGATCCAGCTCTTTTCTTATACGTTCGGTTTCTATTTCATGAATCCTGGCCTTTCCATATAAATGATCCGTATGGATGGCCACCTGGAAGCCCAGCAGGGAGCGGGCATCATATCCCATGGATTTTACGGCCATGGCAAAGAGGGCCACGCTCACCTGTTCCCCAGTGGATATCAGGACATCGAGTTCTCTGGGATCCGGATCGGGTCCAATCTCCCCGGCGAGTTTGATGAGTGCATCGGTCTGACCCGCAATGGCCGACAGAACAACCACCATTTGATTACCCTGCCGGTGGTTTTCGATGACCCTGGTAGCAACTGACCTTATCTTTTCAATGTCGCCAACAGAGGTACCGCCATACTTTTGGACAACTAGTGCCATACCTGACCTCAACTGGATTGTGATTCAAGGTTTTTCAAGATTTCTATGGCCCTGGGATGATCACCCGAAAAGGTGATACTGCGGGTTTGATCATCCACAATTTCGAATTTGACCTCTAACCTCCGCTCTGGCAGAATACTGCGCCAGCGATCGGCCCACTCCATAACCACAACCCCGTTCCCATAGAAATATTCATCAAGACCCGCAGAAAAAAAATCAGAAACCTCTTCCAATCTATAAATGTCCATGTGAAGAAGTGGACACCTGCCTGTATACTCATTGACAAGGGCAAAGGAGGGGCTGGTGATGACAGACTCCTCAGGTACCCCAAGACCGGTAGCAACACCCTTTGTGAACCATGTTTTCCCGCTTCCCAGTTCCCCTGCCATGGCAATCACATCCCCTTCCTTGAGGACAGAACCTAGCCTTCGGCCCAGATTGATTGTCTCTTGGTCGGACGAGGTATGATATCTGAGGCATTTCCCTTCCAAGTTATGAGGTCCTGAATATCAGGTCAACTCCGTGCCACTTTCCCCTGAACCATCTTAGTGGCATTATTTGGCAACCTTGACGAGCCAATCTGGCCGAATCAAGCAATCAAAAAAATAGCAGTGTCAGTCGTCAACCAGGCCCTTTGTCCCCTCCAGCACCACCGTTGCTACTCCGTACTCCCCTTCGTCAGAAAGGCTCAAATGGATACCGGTTATACCCTCGTTGCTCAAGATTTCAAAGGACCTCCCATGGAGCCTTAGACCGGGTTTCCCGCTTGGATAATTAAAGACTTCCACTTCATTCCATTTGATACCCTTTTTCATCCCCAGGCCCATTGCCTTGGAAAAGGCCTCTTTGGCCGCGAAGCGAAGGGCAAAGGCAGAAGGAGGAGATCTCCTTTGGTAACAGAAATGGACCTCGGCGGCCGTAAACACGCGATTAACGAACCCCTCTCCCCATCTGTTGATCACCCTTTCAATCCTGCGGATGCTTACCAGGTCTACGCCAATCCCGTAAATCATCTTAGAGGTAGTCGACCAATTCGATCATTTCCATGACGGCCCTCTCGAATCCTACCAAGACCGCCTTCGCAACGATGCTATGCCCTATGCTGTACTCCTCAATCTGAGGCAAGGCCCCAAAACGCTTGATATTTTTATAATTGAGCCCGTGTCCGGCACTGATCCTCAGATCCAGGTCGGAGGCCGACTCAACAGCTCGCGTGACCCTCTCAAACCGTTCAATGGCCTCCGATTCTGACCGGGCCTCAGAATAATGGCCAGTGTGAATCTCCACGATATCTCCGCCACATTGCTGAGCAATGAGGACCTGTTCCGGATCGGGATCGACAAAGAAACTGACCAGAATCCCCCCACCTTTAAGACGCTCAACAACACCTTTATAATAATCAGGCTGGGCCTTCACGTTGAGGCCACCTTCTGTGGTGAGCTCCTCTCTTTTTTCAGGGACCAAGGTAACCACATCCGGCTTGACCGTGAGGGCAATTTCGACCATCTCATCAACAGCGGCCATCTCCATGTTTAGTTTTGTCTTTACGGTCTCACGCAAGAGCCTTAGGTCCCTATCATTAATGTGGCGCCTGTCTTCTCTTAGGTGACAAATGATCCCGTCCGCACCCGCCAGTTCTGCCAGGCCAGCTGCCAGGACCGGATCGGGGACATCGATCCCCCTGGCCTCTCGAACTGTGGCCACGTGGTCCACATTCACAGCTAAGCGTGCCATAAGTTAGCCCTCCTTGATCAATGAGATTAGACGTTTTTCCTCTTTTTCCATTCGCTTTGCTCCACCCGTCGATTTTTCATGGTCATACCCCATTAGGTGCAAAACACCATGGATCAGTAAGCGATCGATTGTAAACTCTAAGTCTTCCCCAAACTCTCTTGATTCCCTCAGGGCAGAATCTACCGAGATAACAACATCCCCCAGCATGGGGGAATCAACCCTGGGGGGCGGCCCCCCCTCCATGGGAAAGGCCAACACATTGGTAGGCCCATTTTTCCTCAGGTAATGGCGGTTTAGGTGCGAAATGCGATTATCGTCTGTGAAAAGAACGCTCAGTTCTTTATCAGGACAGGCCAAGCCTTTTAAGACTCTCCCCAGCTTCTGCCTTATCTTCTCGCCTTCCAGGCCCGGAATCTTCCGCTGAAACTTGATCTGTACTTCCATTTACTCCTTTTTTCCCTGGCCTACCCTTTGCACGCCTGGCGCTCTCATGATTCAGGGAGGAGACTGTCTTTGACACAGGTTCAGGATACTCAACCCGGTGATGAAAGATGCCGCTTAATGTCTTGTTGAAACTCTTTGCGATCTCATGAAGATCCTTTAAGGTAAGCTCGCATTCATCAAGCTGCCCGTCGGAGAAGACCTTGTTTATGATTTTTTGCACCATTCCTTGGATGCGTGCGGCGGTTGGGTCCATAAGTGTTCTGGAGGCCGCCTCCACAACATCTGCGAGCATGATGAGCCCCGCCTCCTTGGTCTGAGGCTTGGGGCCGGGATACCGGAAGTCCTCTTCCTTGACCTGGGGTGACTTCCCCTCCCTCTTTTCACCCTGTTCCTTGGCCTTTTCATAAAAGAAGGTTATCAAGCTCGTCCCGTGATGTTGTTTGATAATATCTATGATCTCTTTCCCAAGTTTGTGCTCCTTGGCGAGTTCCACACCATCCTTGACGTGGGATATGAGGATCAGACTGCTCATGGAAGGGGCGAGCTTTTCATGCCGGTTCTCCCGGTTCGCCTGATTCTCGATAAAGTAGAGGGGCTTCCTCATCTTTCCTATGTCATGGTAATATGCTGCAACCCTTGCTAAGAGGGGATTGGCGCTGATCGCTTCTGCCGATGCCTCCACCATGTTGCTTACAATTACGCAGTGGTGATAGGTCCCTGGTCCCTGGACCATGAGGTCTCGTAAGAGAGGCTTGTCCAGACTGCCCAGTTCAAGCAGCTTGATGTCCGTTGTATAACCAAAAGACATTTCGATTAGCGGAAGGAACCCGGTGGCAAGAATCCCAGCCAGAATCCCCCCGATAAAGGCAGAGGCGCAGGCAATCAGGACCTCCAGTGTAAGAAAGGAGGCATGCAGTGCCTCTATGGACAGTGCCAAGATAATACTGCATACAGAGACCTTTAGCCCGGTCCTAATAAAGATGCTCCTTTCCCGGCAGTTCGTCACACCAGAGGCTGCTACCAAAGAGCTAAGGAAAAAATAGATAAAGTATTCCACCCGCCCCCCCAGGACGAGGGAGGCCAGGACAGAGACGATGAGGGAAAAGCTTGCGGCTACTCCAATCCCATTGAAAACGGAGACGAGCATTGCACCACTGGCCACCGGTATGGCAAACAGCAAGGCCCTGGGGGCAAACAAGTGGACCCCCCGGGCGACTTCATAGGCAACAAGATTGAAGGCAATTACGACCAAAAGGATGGCAAGCAGTGTAAGTGCCCAAAATAGCAGGTCCTTGACCCCTGCCTTGCCAGCCCGGTTGTTCAGCAGCCCTACCAGGTACATGGTTGAGAGGAGAAAGCCGATTAAGACAGCCATGGCAGGGGCCTGACCCAGCATCTCCTTCTGTTTGAGAAATTTATATTGTTCTGAGAGCCTTAGGAGATGACTGGGCGTGACCCTTTCTCCCTCCCTTATGAGCATTTCGCCCTTTTTCACCTTGAAATAGAAGGGCTTGACCGACTTCCTCGCCAGGTCTTTTCTCAGCTCGGTCTCTCTCTTGTTGAATGTAAGGTTTGGCTTGATCAGGGAGGCGGCTAGTTTCAGTGATGCCCTTGCCAGTTCTTTGGGCCTTATCGATCTGGTCAGGACCTTGCCTCGCTCCACCACAAAGGCCCTGGCCGTTTTCAGGTCATAGAATCTATTCAGGTCGGTTACCTTAACCTCCTTTTCGGTACGGATGTCATGGAGGATAATCCCTTTCGCACCTAAGCTCATCAGCATCATCTTGTCGCTGGCGACACCGTTATCAAAGACCTGTGTGTCTAGGTTGATTATTGATTGTTCCACTGATGCAGGAAAATCGCTTTTTATGAACGTGTCAATAAGCTTGTCATCATGAGGGATATCAAGAATTTCAAAGAATTGGTTCTTAAAGGCATCAATGCCGGTGAATTGGTCTTCCGGGCGGGTTTTGCCTTCCACAGGGCGCTTTTCCGGGGCGTAGTCAGCCGAGAGGGACTGCGCCATGAATTCCCTGCCAGATTGAAAGACCTTCTTGATCCTCGAGATGAACTTTGCCCCGGTGGGGTCAAAGTCATAGACGGGTGGGACCGCTTTGACCGCCTCCTGCCTGTTTTTTTCTGTCAGTTGGCCGTTTTCGACGAGAAATTCCCGAGAGGCCTTGATATCCAGATTAGCTACATCACCTAGATTGTATCTCTTGGGAGGGGTCAAAATACTAGGGAATAGGAGGAGGGAGATAATTGCGCTGAGGCCGAGCAGGATATACAACCTCTGTGCCTCTGGCCGAAACCAGAAACCAGGCTGTCCCTTGCCCTTGGCACCTTTTGGAAGGCTGTCCCTGTCTCGCTTCCTGGATGACTTGAGCCTGTTAGATGATCTTATCTTTGTTTTGTCGGACCTATTCTTGGTCATGGCAAATAGAATTTAACGATGTGGGCGCTTTGCTTTTCCTAATTCCTTTCTGTGATTTCTGTTCCTCAAATTAAAAAAGAGTACGACTTCTATAGTCCTTAAGATAAAATTTTTGGAATGTGAACCCTTTTCCGTTTAACAAAAGTTTTTTGATTTGCTGATAGAAACTCGAAACTGGAAACTGGACGAGACAAGGACAAATAAGTCATTTCAAATTTCGATTTTCAAGTTTCAGACCAAGGCTACCCCTTGGCTTCAAATTGACCTCGGTGATCAAGAACCAACATCTTATTCTGGAAGCCTATAGCTATGGACTTATTTCCTTATTGTCTGGAGATCTTGTCCTCCATTTTTTCATAGGCATCGATAATTTCTTGGACTAATGGATGCCTTATTACATCCTCTCTGGAAAAGTAGACGAACTGAACACCCTTGATTCCCTTCAGGATTTCTTTGGCCTCAATAAGTCCAGAGGCCTTTCCATCCGGCAAATCAGTCTGGGTCACATCTCCGGTGATCACGGCCTTACAGCTAAAACCGAGACGCGTCAGAAACATCTTCATCTGTTCACGAGTGGCGTTCTGGGCCTCATCCAGGATGACAAAGGAGTCATTTAAGGTCCTACCCCTCATAAAAGCGAGGGGGGCAACCTCGATTATGCCCTGTTCAAGCAGCCGGGACACATTCTCAAAATCCATCATATCATGAAGTGCGTCATACAAGGGTCTCAGGTAAGGGTTTATCTTCTCATATAGATCTCCTGGCAAGAAACCCAGGTGTTCCCCTGCTTCCACGGCCGGTCTTGCTAAAACAACGCGGTTTACCTGATTCTTTACCAGCGAGGAGACAGCCATAGCCATAGCAAGATAAGTCTTTCCAGTCCCTGCTGGCCCAATCCCAAATACAATATCAAATTTTCTGATGCTGTCGATATATTCTTTTTGATTGATTGTCCTTGGAGCTATGACCTTTTTTTTAGAGGAGATATAGACCTCGTCTTTGAATATCTTTTTCAGATCAACCGAATGATTGCTGCTCAGAATCCTGGTGGCATAGTCCACATCATTGGGATAGATGGGATAGTTGGCCTTTAGGAGATCATAGAGCTGATTTAGGACCCTTTCCGCAAGTTCTACCTCCCAATTCCTACCCTCAAGTAATAGGGAATTTCCTCTTCCATGAACCGAGACCCCTATTTGCTTTTCAAGCAATTGCAGATGCAGGTTGTGCTCTCCGCAGAGGCTGCGCATCAACTCATGGTCGGGGAATGTTAGTCTTTTAGTAATGCTGTCTTCACTTGTGGGATCGGGTCTCTCCAATAAAGCACCTCCGGTACGTTAGGCTCCAGCGGGCGGTGGTCCGCTCTAAGCATGGATATTCTGTTTTCCGATATACAAAGAAAGACTATTCTCCCGATATTTGGACCACGATGCGCCGATCCCGAGGCCTATTGTCAAAATCAAGCAAGACGATCTGTTGCCAAGTTCCCAAGGTCATTTTCCCCTCCAATATGGGTATGTGGAGGAACGGTCCCATCATAGCCGCACGGACATGGGCATAGCCATTTCCGTCTCCCCATCTCTCATTGTGATCGTAACAGATATCTTCAGGGGCCATTCTCTCTATGGCGTTTTTGAGGTCATTGACCGCGCCGCTTTCGAACTCGATCGTAGTGAGGGATGCGGTAGAACCTGGGATAAATAATGTGACTGAGCCGTTCTTCACAGGAGATTTCTTGACCTCCATTTGGACCTGTGGCGTAAGATTTACAATATCAGTCCTCCCCGTGGTTTGAACGAAGATATGGTTATTTGAGATAGGCATTGATTACCCCCGAGTAAGATCTGCACGAAGAGGTTTCTTCTATCACAGCCCCTGTTTTCATGCAAGAAAAAGACATTTGGGGATGACTTTGGGGGGGCGGGCTAACCATGGGTGGCCTACTGGAACATAAATCGCCTCATGCTAATATTCATGAGCAGTCCCGTGGCTGCCATGGTTGAAATCAGTGAGGACCCGCCATAGCTAAATAGTACCAGGGGATTTCCCACCACCGGAAGAAGACCTGTAACCATCCCCACGTTGATTACAACCTGCCAGAAGATGATGGCCACAATTCCAACCGCCAGGAGTGACCCAAATTTATCTTTTGAGTTCATGGCTATCTTTAGGCCCCACAGGACCAAAAAAAGATATAGCAACAATAGGATTACAGAACCCATGAACCCCCATTCTTCGGCCAGTACCGAGAAGGCAAAATCGGTGTGCTGTTCGGGTAAAAAATGCAATCTGGTTTGAGTCCCTTTCAGGAAACCTTTACCCCAGAAGAGACCGGAACCTATGGCAATCTTTGACTGATTTATGTGGTACCCCGCACCGAGGGGGTCCATCTCAGGTCTGAGGAATGTCATGATACGCATCTGTTGGTACTCTTTGAGACCAGACCAAATAAAGGGGACCACAGATAGGGTCGAGACAACCAGAATGGCCAATGACTTCCACTTCACCTTGACAAACAGAATAATTGAGAAAGAAATCACGACCAAGAGGAGGGCAGTGCCAAGGTCTGGCTCCTTCAAGATTAAGGCAGTTGGCATCCCCAGGAGCAAGAATGGCTGCCAGAGGTCCCTCAAGCGGTATTCCTGATGCCAGCCTTTCTCGCTGAAGAACTTTGAAAATACCAACAAAATGGAGATCTTGGCCAATTCTGATGTCTGAAAAGAAATGGGGCCCAGATTTAACCATCTCTGGGAGCCGGATGTGGTCTTTCCCACAACCAGGACAAGGACCAGAAGGGCTATGGAGAAGAAGTAGATCGGATATGCCAACCGCTCTAAGACATAGTAGTTAAAGGTGGTCATCAAAAAGAAGAGGACAAACCCGATCAAGAACCAATAAATCTGTTTCACAAAGACCTGGGAGCCGCCCTCATTACGGATCGGATAGGTGGCGCTATACAGATTTAGGATGCTGATTGCCGCCACAATTAGCAACAGCAGAAGCAAGACCCAATCAAAATTCTGGATCAATCTGCGA
>JAUUVE010000142.1 GCA_030589715.1 Desulfobacteraceae bacterium
ACCATGGACTTGGAACAGGGGAGTCTTGTACATCTGGCGGCTGGCATCAAGCAGTCGGTAGACCTGCCGGTCTTCGCTGTTGGCGGAATCAATGACCCCGTATTTGCCGATCGGCTTCTGGTGGAAGGCAAGGCGGATATGGTGGCTATCGGGAGGGCGCTTCTGGCTGATCCTGAATGGCCAATCAAGGCTCAGAGGGGTGAGAGCAATAGAATCAGACCTTGCATCTACTGTAATCATTGCCGTAATAGAATCCTGCGGCCCAAGGTCAATTGTGCTGTAAATTACGAAACAGGCAGGGAAACGGAATTGGGTCACAAGCGCAATGGCACCCGATCAAAAAATGTGATTGTCATTGGCGGCGGGATCTCGGGAATGGAGGCAGCGTATATCTCAGCTCGAAGGGGGCACAATGTGACCGTCTACGAACGAACCGGTGAACTCGGCGGCAACCTGCTCCTTGCAAGTATCCCTCCAAAGAGGGGTCGGCTGCTTGAAATCGTTAAATTTCTGAGAAATGAGATTGACCGACTGGGAGTCGAGGTCATTTTGGAGAGCCAGCCTTCGTTGGAGGAAATCAGGGGATTGAAGTCAGATGTTGTGCTCTTGGCCACTGGCTCGGACCAGCTTCTGCCTGATATTCCAGGAATAAATGGCCCAAATGTCTATTTGGCAACACAAGTACTAAGAGGGCGGTTAGATGTTGGGAAGTATGTTGTGGTGATAGGTGGTGGCCTGGTTGGCCTGGAGACGGCGGACTATCTGCGGGAACAGGGAAAGGGTGTGACCATTATTGAGAGACTTCCTGAAGTTGGGACCGACGCACAGGTGGAGGCCATTTTTCGAAGATACCTGTTGGCACGTCTAACCAGAACAGATGAGTCCGTACTGATAATGACATCAACTGAGGTCAAGGAGATAGGAACTGCCTATGTGAAGATAAAGAATGCCTCGGGCGAAAAAATGCTGCCCGGAATAGATTCAATAGTGGTTGCTGCGGGTTTTACATCATACATTCCGATTGAACCGAATGAGTTGAGCCCTGAGTGTGAGGTGCATGTCATAGGTGATGCCGCAAAACCGCAAACGCTTTTCGAGGCGATTCATTCGGCGGCACAAGTGGCATACTCTATCTAGTGTCTGAACGGAAAGTCCGTTCAGACACGATTTTGGATTGCGGATTTTGGATTGCGGATTCAAAAAAACAAGCGGTACCAGTCCATTGAAGATTTCCGAATAAAACCCGAAAGTCATATTTCGGGGTTTTCGTTCAGGCACTATCTAGCAACGTCAGACATGACTAGCTTACAAATCGAGGCAAGGAGGTGGGTTGTCCCATGAATTGGAGTGAGGTTTTAGAAAGGAACGCTGAGTGGTATCCTGAAAAGGAATGCCTTGTTGGCCTGGGCAGGCGAGTCACTTACAAGGATCTTTATAGAAGAAGTAACAGCCTTGCCCAAGGGCTAATGGACCTGGGGCTTGGCAGAGGTGACATCATTGCTGTCCTCCTTTATAACTGTTGTGAGTACCTGGAAATCACCTTTGCGGTGAACCAAATCGGCGCGGTCTGGCTTCCTTTGAACTTTCGTCTCGCCGGGGAAGAATTCCATTACATCCTTAAAAACGCTGAGGCCAAGGCTCTTATAACAGAAGGAGAGTTCGTGCCCGTAATTTCATCCATAAGGGGAGACATTCCGAACCTGAAACATGGGCTCATGCTTGGGGGCGATGCTCCCGATGGCTGGATTGACTACGAGGGTCTCATTGAACAGAAAAGTGGGGCAAGGCCTCCACATGCCGAGGTTGGGTTGGATGACCTTCACCGACTCATATACACCTCTGGCACGACAGCCCATCCCAAAGGGGTCATGCTCACCTATGGCAATCTTTACTGGAAGAATATCGGCCACATGTTGACGTTCGGGATAACCGATTTGGACCGGACCCTTGTGGTAGGTCCCCTTTACCATGTGGGGGGAATGGATCTGCCAGGAACGGGGACCCTTTATTCCGGTGGGAGTCTGGTCATATTGAGGAAATTCGACCCAACCGAAGTCCTCAAAGCCATTGATGAAGAAAAAGTAACCAACCTCTGGCTGTCACCTGCCATGACCATCATGCTGTTCAATGAACCCTCATTTGATCAGTACGATGTATCTTCAGTGCGTTTCATAATAGACGGCGGCGAAAAGATGCCGCAGGCCCTGATAAAACAGTTCAAGGAGAAGTTCCCGAACGCCTGGTTCGCTGATGCATACGGTCTGACCGAGACGGTCTCCGGAGACACATTTTTGGCGAAGGACAAGATGTTAAATAAGATCGGGTCTGTTGGAAGGCCCGTTCCCCATCTCCGGGTGCGCGTTGTTGATGATGAGGGTCGGGATGCTGCCCCCAATGAACTTGGCGAGATCTGCCTAAAGGGCCCCAAAGTGTTCAAAGGCTACTGGAAGAATCCTGAGGCCACGGCCGAGGCCGTAAAGGACGGCTGGTTTCATACCGGAGATATCGGTACCTTGGACGAAGAGGGCTACCTCTATATCATGGATCGCAAGAAAGACATGATTATCAGCGGTGGGGAGAACATTGCATCTCCTGAAGTGGAGCGGACCCTCTACGAACTTCCCGCAATATTGGAGGCGGCGGTAATAGGTATTCCGCATCCAAAGTGGCTGGAAGTCCCCAAGGCCTATGTGGTATTAAAGAAGGGGAAAGGCCTGTCCAAAGAGGAAATAGTCCAGCACTGTACGGAGAAAATGGCAAGGTTTAAGGTGCCAAAGGAGATAGAGTTCATTGATGAACTCCCGCGCAATCCATCTGGTAAGGTATTGAAAAGGGAGTTGCGCGCCATGCATATGGCAGATACAACAAGCGAACACTGATAGGCTGCTGGAAATGGTGGATTACGATCCTTAAGAATATAGAAAGAGGTGCTTGCGGGGGAAGGCGAAGCCTTGCGAGATAGATGGCGAGGCAAACAGCTGCAGGGGCATACTCAAAGGGTCAAAAAGAAAGGAGAAATAGATGGCATCAAAAAGCAAAGCTAGTAGGCTGGCGCAGAAGGCTTACTGGGAAGAGAAGTTGAACGAGCGTTTGTCGCTTCTGGGTGACAGGGGGCTTGAGCCGGGAAAGATAGCGAAGGATACAGGCGTCAGGAAGATCAGGGCCCAGATGAGAGAAACAGAAGCAAGATTAAAGGTCATCTCTGATTTAGGGAGAAAGGCGGAAGAGATGGCAAGAACTAAGGCCGAAAAGATGGCCGGGCCCAAAAAAGAAAAGGGCAAGAAAAAGGGGGAGCCTGAGGAGACAGCCATTGTGAGCAAACGGCAGGAGAAAAAGAAAAAGAAGGTGGAGAGTAAGGCCGAGGAATCATAAAAAGGAAGCAGCAAAACTTCTTGCAATTTTTTGATAAATTTGATAAAGATAAACAATTTTTCTTTGGCATTTCCAATTGTGTGTTGAAATCTCCAAATGATAATTGGGAGTATGCTTCTGGGAAAATATCTTGCGCAATGGAATAGCCAAGCATGGTCTCACGAGGTGAAGCAGCCTTACCGAGTTGGTACGAATACCGAGGTTCATATATGAGACGATCTATTCAGACAGGTTTTGAGCTCTTGAGAAGGGCCAAGCCAGATAAGGAAAGAAGAAGGACCACGAGGACTCCCCTGCCCGGGGGCCCCCTTTTCACAATGGAGCGGCTCACAGGGGCCATCGCCAAGGCACGGGAGGGTCTTTTATCCATACAGAATCCAAAAGGTTATTGGGTGTTCGACCTGGAAGCAGACACCACTATATCCTCCGAATACATATTACTTCAGCGCTTTCTGGGCCGGGAGATCGGGCCGGAGCTTAGGAAGAGACTGGCCCGCTACCTTTGCGGCAGGCAGCTTGAGGACGGGGGTTGGCCTCTGTATACTGGTGGGAAGGCGGACATGAGCGCTACGGTCAAGACCTACTTGGCCTTGAAGCTCCTGGGTGACCGGCAAGATGAACATCACATGCACAGGGCACGCCAACTTATATTAAGCCTAGGCGGGGCGGCTAAGGTAAATGTCTTTACCCGCATTACCCTGGCCCTTTTTGGTCAGGTCCCATGGCATACCGCTCCTGCCATGCCCATTGAAATCATGCTCCTGCCCAGGTGGTTTTTCTTCAACCTCTATAAGGTCTCCTATTGGTCCCGGACTGTGATCGTGCCCTTGCTGATCCTCTATGCCAGGCGGTCCGTATGCCGGTTGGGTCCAGAGGAGGGCGTGGCCGAGTTATTCGTGGATCCTCCGGAAAAGCTACGCCACTTGGATCATTTTGTCCCGAAGAATATTTGCAAAAACGTCTTTATCACCTTAGATCGGCTATTGAAGCTGATAGACCCCCTTATGCCGCATGGCCCAAGGAGAAAGGCCCTGAAGCGGGCTGAGCAGTGGACCATTGACCGGATGCAGGGGGAGGGGGGCAATGGAGCCATATTTCCGGCCATGGCCAATGCGGTAATGGCCCTCCAGGTGCTTGGTTATCCCGATGACCATCCTGACGTGGCACGAGCAAGAAAGGCCATCGAGGATTTGGTTCTCACCCGAGAGGGGGAGGCCTTTTGTCAACCCTGCCTGTCCCCGATCTGGGATACGTGCTTGAGCCTTTCCACCCTATTGGAAGCCGGTCTGCCTGCAGAGCATAAGATCGTAACCAATGCCGTTGAGTGGCTATTCAAGAAACAGATCCTGGTGCCAGGAGACTGGTCCTATCATGCGCCAGACCTGGAATCGGGAGGCTGGGGCTTTCAGTTTGAAAATACCTTCTATCCTGACGTGGATGATACCCCTATGGTCCTTATGGCCCTTCTGCGTGCTGGTATCCTGAATAAGGGAAAATATAGGGAACAGATCGCCAGGGCAGTGAACTGGGTCATCGGTATGCAAAATTCAGATGGTGGCTGGGGCTCATTCGACATTAACAACAACTACTTCTATCTCAATGACATCCCATTTGCCGACCACGGGGCCTTGCTAGACCCGAGCACCTCCGATTTAACGGGTCGCTGCATTGAGCTTCTCTCGATGCTCGGATATGGCAGAGACTTTGCCCCCATTGCCCGGGGCCTCAAATTCCTTCAAAAAGAACAGGAAGTTTTCGGGGGTTGGTTTGGCCGTTGGGGGGTAAATTATATCTATGGCACGTGGTCAGTGCTCATGGGGCTCAAACGAGTCGGTGAAGATATGTCCCAGCCTTATATTCGAAGGGCGGGTGAATGGCTAAAGTCCTGCCAGAACCCTGATGGGGGATGGGGGGAGACCTGTTACTCTTACAACGATCCTTCACTCGCGGGAAAAGGAGCAAGCACTGCATCGCAGACCTCCTGGGCCCTCCTTGGGCTCATGGCTGCCGGTGAAATCCACTCTTCATCGGTCCAGCGTGGTGTCCGCTACCTTCTCAGTATCCAAGACTCTCAGGGGGGCTCGGATGAGAAGGCCTTTACCGGCACAGGGTTTCCCACAGTCTTTTATCTCCGCTATCATGGCTATGGACACTATTTCCCCCTATGGGCCTTGGGGGTGTATAGGCGGCTCCGAACGGGCAAGGGGAGCGTCCAGGACAAGATTAGCCTAGAGAGCCCTGTTGATCTATCCCTGCCTGCGTTGAAATAACTCATGAAACCTGTGCTGGGCCTCATTGTGGCACTTCCGTCCGAGGCCCGTTTCTTGATGGGGTTGGGCCCCTGGGAGCGAGTGGGAGGACGTATATTTCGGCGTTCTCGCCTCCGGGACGGCACGGATCTCCTCTGCGTACGTTCAGGCATAGGGAGCAAAAACGCCCTTTCGGCTGCAAGATGGTTAGTAAACGAAGGCGTTGCTGCCCTGGCGGTCCTGGGCGTCTCAGGGGGGCTGGACCCTGTATTGAAATCAGGGGATCTGATTGTCGGCCGGAAGGTCCTTGAAGAAAGTGCCAAAGGGAGCAACTGCGTCTGGGAGGGGAATTCCAAGTTGGTTGAATCGGCTTACGTAGCCCTTGTGGCGGGAGGCGTTCCCTCCCATATGGGCACAGTCACCACTGTGCAAAGGGCGGTTCTGAGCACGGAGAGGAAAAAATCAATCTATAGGCAAACCCATGCCT
>JAUUVE010000301.1 GCA_030589715.1 Desulfobacteraceae bacterium
AAGGGTTTTCATGGGCTACAATTCCTCACTGAAACTGAAACTTATCGCTATCTGAATGTGTTATAACTTTGGTTTCCGGAATACGGGATGAATAGCAACTGTTAAGCCAACATGGATATGTTGTCAAGCAGGATCTATGCGTAAGCGTCTCCAGGCCTTGACTCCCCCAATCTCGGAGGTGTATAGACAGCGAATCAAAGGAATGTGGCAAGTCAATTTAGGATCAAAACGAGGATGACAGAATTTATTTGAAGACAATGGATGAACGGGAGATAGAACAGGGCTACGCCAATTTTCACCGAAGGCTCAACCGGATACTCCGAGAGAAAGATGTAAAGTCTTTTAGGCGCCATGTGGCTGCCCACCCAAGGCAGGCGGGCAAACTATCTCAGTATCTGGCCCTTAGCGACCGCCTGGCCGAGATAGAGATGTATAAGACCATACTGGTTCGGTCCCCATTGAAAGACATGCATGAGGAGGTGCGGCAGTGGCTCAGAGAGAGGGGTATTGAGCCCCCGGCCCAAAGGATGCGTAAGGCAAGAAAGGGGGCCTTTCGAAGGAGAAAAAGGGGCTATGGGTGAAACGGAAAATCAGGATCTGCTGCCCTGCCTGATCCATATAGACAAAGAAGGCCGCTGGTACCACAAAGGCATCGAGATGATCCGCAGGGACTTTGTGCAGCTCTTCTACCAAAACATGGAGCTGGACCCCAAGGGTCGATATGTGATCGACTGGAATGGTGAGCGTTGTTATGTGGATGTCGAGGATACGGCCTATGTGGTAAGGGGCGTTGTCTATGAGGGTGGGGGCCGGGAGCAATCTGACCGGTTCATATTATACCTGAGTGACGATACCCAAGAGGAGTTGGTTCCGGATACCCTTTTTGTGGGAGAGGGGAACGTCCTATATTGTAGGGTAAATGACCGCACCTTTCCGGCCCGATTCAATCGTGCGGCCTACTACCAGTTAGCTAAATATATTGAGGAAAGGGAGGATGCCTATTACCTGCCTTTGAGAGGAGAAAGATACAGGGTCCTGATGGCTGATCAAGGCAGCCCCTAGCGGCCAAGATTGTTAGCTTGATACGGGTGTTACAATTTCTATCTCTGCATTCTTTCGCAGATTTTGGAGCCAATTTTGAAAGACGCGCTTATGCCTTTCGCGCATCAATGAAAAGCGATACTCCTCCTTTTCTTTCTCATACTCCTTCTTATCTATACCTTTTTCCCCTTCCCATCTGATGACATAGGCACCCTGGTTGTTTTCAAAGATGGTATCAGGGTATCTCTTATCTTTGTTAAGCCTGAAGGCGGTCTCTATTAAGGGCGCGTCATAGCCGATCTCGGGAATAGGATCATTACGCGTAAAATAGCGCGTATCCCCTGTCTCTACATGTCTTTCTTTGGCAAGCTCTTCCCAAGGCTTTCCTTTGCGCAGTTCTTCCAAATAACTTTCTGCAGCACCCCTTGCCGCTTTGGCCGCAAGATACTCTGTGAAATCCTCCTTGACCTTTTCGGCAACTATCTTCAATTCAGGCAAATGGGAGACCTTCTTGTCAACCATTTGAAAGATATAGAACTTCCCATCCAGTTCAATCAACTCGCTTGTCTGATTCTTGTCCAGTGAAAACATGGACTTACTCTCAACCTCACTCCCTCCAACACCTGGTATGGGCTCTCCACTGGCGAAATATTCGGTATCTCTTGTCTCAAGCTGATGTTGGGGCGCATACTGGTCAAGGTCCACGTCATAGGGCATCTGGTCCATCAGGGACAGGCCCTTCTCGTGGGCCAGTTCTGCGCTGGCATTCTTGACCAAGATCTCCGCAATTTGTTCGCGAACCTCTTCCAGGGGCTTGGTCCTCTTCTCCTTTACGTCCTCCACCTTAATGATATGATACCCGAAACGGGTCCTTACAAGGTCGCTGACCTCCTCCTTTTTCAACTTGAAGGCCGCCTCCTCAAAGGGCTTTTCCATCTGGCCTTCAGAAAAATACCCCAGGTCTCCCCCCTCGGACTTGGAGGGACCTTCAGAATATTTCTTGGCCAGTTCCGCAAAATCCTTGCCCTGGCGAGCCTCTTTCAAGACCGCCTCAGCCGCCTTCCTGACCTCCTTTTCCTTGGCCTCGTCACCATCCTGGCTCAGCTTGAACAGGATATGTCGAGCCTTTACCTGCTTGGGCTCAGTAAACATATCCGGGTTGTATCCATAATAGCCTTCAATCTCCTCTTCGGTAATATTAACCTCCCCCTCAAAGCCGTCCGGATCGATCTCGATATAAGTGAGTTTGATCTTCTCAGGGATTCGGTAACGCTCCTTATTGTCCTCAAAGTACTTTTCCAAGGAGGCCTGGTCAAACTTGGTCGATTTTTTGAACTTGTCCGGCTTGAACTGAACAAAACCGAGCTTGACCTTTTCGTTATTGTAAGTGTAATACTCGAGCACCCCCTCCTCCGGGACCTCCAAGAAGGAAAATAAGAATTGCTTCAATTTTGCATCAAGCAACTGCAGGGCCATGGTAGCCTCAAAATCCTCCGGTTTCATGCGGTTCTGGCTCAAGAGGGCCTGATAACGCCTCATGCTAAACCTGCCATTTATCTGAAAGGCCTGGTAATTCATGATCGCTTTTTGGCTTTCGCTCTCTGTAACATCCAATCCCAGTTTCTTGGCTTCCTGGCTTATCAGCTTTTGATTGATGAGCCCGTCCAGGGCCCTTTGTTTTAAATTAAAGGCCTTTATGAAGTTGTCGTTCCACATGCCTTGATACTGTCTCCGCATTGTATCAACAAGCTCCCGATAGGCCTTCTCGTACTCTGTTTCTCTTATCAGCTCTCCGTTGACGTAGGCTATCTTTAATCCCCTTTGTGCAGTAAAGGAATATCCAAAATAGAAGACAAAGACCACGGCAATGATGCCTACCAGGAATTTGATGATCCAGGACTTGGCATGTTTTCTCATTAGGCTGAGTACCATTTAGCGAATCCTCCTACAGAATTTATAATTGATGATTGTTGCCCGCCCTGGCCTCCGGCTCGTTGGCGCGACATATTTTGAGCATACCCTTGCTTCTGTTGGTCCTCCATGTCCTGGCTTTGACCACTGGGTTTGGTCTAACCAGGTCTGGCCAGGGATTGTCGAATGACTGTAAACATTTGATATTACATTGCATGACTCAAAATTGGACACTCATAGGATTTAGGAATTTAGGAATTCAGGAATTAAAATCTGAATCTTTTCCTTATCTTAATCCCTCAATCTTTAACCCAGTTAAATCTGTTTTTGAATTTATTTAACCAGGGCCTGAATTCGCAATTCCTCAATTTAGCTCCATGCAAGCATTATGATGAGGATAGCGCCCAAAAAAACAGACCTATTTTGGAACAAATTATGAGGTCTGACATTATGCATAACGGAATTTCTGTCCGCTCATGCAGAAGGGCAAGGACAGAATTTGAGGCCCCTCAGATAACATGTTCCATTATTGATGTCTATGAGAATTTTGTATGCAGTTCCCTAGGCTTGCCCCGGGGGGATAGGCCTGAGCCGACCGCCAGCTATTTCTTCATCCTCATCTTGAATTCGAGCCAGTCAAGCATCTTCTGTATGTTCTTGGAGAGATGCCACCGGCCATTGGCAAAGGCCCCGTAGTCGGCCCCTGTCATGGCGGACGCAAATCTGGTGGAATTTGCATAGAATAACCACTGTTCCACCCACATCTTTTCAATGGCCTCGTCAAAGATGCTCCC